>JAJXSQ010000091.1 GCA_021784495.1 Myxococcales bacterium
GGCGCGCGCGTGAGGGCGGACGGCGCGCGCCGCGCCCTGGCGCTCCTCCTCGCGCTCGCGGCGGCGGGCCCGGCCGGCGCGCTCGAGCCGGCGACCCTCCAGCTCAAGTGGCGCCACCACTTCCAGTTCGCCGGCTACTACCAGGCGCTCGCCCAGGGCTACTACCGGGAGGCCGGGCTCGACGTCACCATCCGCGAGGGCGGACCGGAGACGCAGGTCGAGGACGAGGTGGTCTCCGGGCGCGCCGACTTCGGGATCGGGACCTCCGCGCTGCTCCTCGAGCGCGCGCACGGGCGGGAGCTGGTGGCGCTGGCGGAGATCTTCCAGCACTCCGCCGCGGTGATCGTCGCCCCGCGCAGCACCGGGATCACCTCGGTGGCGGAGCTGGCGGGCCGACGGGTCCTCTACTCGAACGAGCACGGCGACATCCTCGCCCTCCTGAAGAAGAACGGGCTCGACCCCTCGCGCATCCTCTCGATCCCGCACGAGGGGGACGCCCGCGAGCTGCTCGACGGCCGGGCCGACGCGATGGTCGCCTACAGCTTCAACGAGCCCTACGAGCTCGAGCGGGCCGGGGTGCCCTACCGCTCCTTCTCGCCGCTCTCCGCCGGCATCGACTTCTACGGCGACAACCTCTTCTGCACCGCGCGCCTCGCCGAGGAGCGCCCCGCCTTCGTGGCCGCGTTCCGGGCGGCGACGCTCCGGGGCTGGCGGTACGCCTTCGAGCACAAGGGGGAGACGGCCGATCTCATCCTGGCGCGGTACTCGCGCGAGCGGAGCCGGGACTGGCTCCTCTACGAGGCCAGCGGCATGGAGCCGCTCATCCAGCCCGAGCTGGTGGAGCTGGGGTACCAGAACCCGGCGCGGTGGCGCCGGATGGGGGAGGTGTTCGAGGAGCTGGGGATGCTCCCGGCCGGCTTCGACGCCACGGCGGTGATCTACCGCCCGCCGCAGCGCCCCGACCTCGGCCCGATCGCCGCCACCGCCGCCGCCTCGGCCACCGCCATCGCCATCCTGTCGGGCCTGGCACTCTCGTTCCGGGGGATCAACCGGCGGCTCCAGGCGGAGATCGCCGAGCGGCGCGTCACGACCGGCGCCCTCGCCGAGAGCGAGGCGCGGCTCCGGACCACGATGGACGCCATGCCGGTGGCGGTGGCGACGGTCGCCGGCGAGCGGGTGGAGTACGTGAACGGCACCTTCGTCCGCTCCTTCGGCTACCGGCTCGAGGAGATCCCGACCCTCGACGCCTGGTTCCACGTCGCTGTCCCCGACGCCGCCCGGCGGGAGGCCGTACGCGACGCCTGGACCGGGGCGCTGGCGGCGGCGCGCCGCGGCGAGGGCCCGGTCCCGGTCATGGACGCCCTGGTCACCTGCCGCGACGGATCGATCCGGCACACGATCGTGGCGACGGAGATCCTCGAGGCCCGGGAACTGGTGATCTTCGCCGACGTCACCGAGCGCGAGCGGCTCCAGGCCGAGCTGCTCAAGCTGCAGAAGCTCGACTCGCTCGGGGTCCTCGCCGGTGGCATCGCGCACGACTTCAACAACCTCCTCACCGCCGTCGAGGGGAACGTCTCCCTGGCCCACGCGATGGTCCCGCCCGGCTCGGAGCTGGCCGAGATCCTCGGCGAGGCGAGGCAGGCCACGCGGCGCGCCGCCGATCTGGCCGGGCAGCTCCTCACCTTCGCCAGGGGGAGCGCGCCGATCAAGAAGCCGATCCAGCTGCGGCGCGTGCTCGACGCCGCGGCCGCGCTCGTGCTCCGCGGCTCGAACGCCACCTGCCGGATCGACCTCCCCGAGGCGCTCCCCGACGTCGAGGCGGACGAGGGGCAGATCGGCCAGGTCTTCACCAACATCCTCCTCAACGCCGTCCAGGCGATGCCCGGGGGCGGGAGCATCGCCGTCACCGCCGCGGAGGAGCCGGCGGCGGCGGGGGGGCCGCTGGCGCTCGCGCCCGGGGCCTACGTCCGCGTCACGGTCGCCGACTCGGGGCCCGGGATCCCGGAGGAGCACCTGCGCCGGGTCTTCGATCCCTACTTCACCACCAAGCCGCGCGGGAACGGGCTCGGGCTCGCCTCGGTCCACTCGATCGTGCGCAAGCACGGCGGCGCGATCGTCGCCAGCTCCCCGCCGGGCGCGGGGGCGCGGTTCGAGATCTGGCTCCCGGCGAGCCTCCGGCGGGAGCCGGCGCCGCCCGGCGACGAGGCCGCCCCGCTCCGCGCCGACGCCGGCGGCCGGGCGGTGCTGGTGATGGACGACGAGCCGGCGATCCGGGACCTCGCCGCGCGGATGCTGGGCCGGCTCGGCTACCGGGTGACCACCTGCCCGGGCGGCGAGGAGGCGATCGCCCTGTACCGCGAGGCGCGGGCGGCGGGGCGCCCCTTCGACGCGGCGATCATGGATCTCACCATCCGGGGCGGGACCGGAGGGGCCGAGGCGGCGACGGAGATCCTCCGGCTCGACCCGGACGCCCGGCTCGTCGTCTCCAGCGGCTACTCCACCGATCCGGCCATGGCCGCCCCTGCCCGGTACGGCTTCCGGGACCGGATCGCGAAGCCCTACCAGGTGGCGGAGGTGGCCGAGGTGCTCCGGAGGGTCCTGTCGTGAGCCCGGCCCCCGAGCGCGGCAGCTCGAGCCGAGCCCTCCCCGCGCGCGGTGACGCCCGCCGCGCGCGCCCCCGGCTCAGCGGCGCCGCAGGAGCAGGCTCCCGAAGAAGGCCGCGGCGGTCACCGCGATGATGAGCGGCCCGGTGGGCCGGTGCAGGCGCGCCGCGAGGAGCTCTCCCCCCAGGGTCGAGGTCGTCGCCACCGCCACCGCCACGGCGAACATCTGGCCGAGGTCCCGGGCCACGTTCTTGGCGGTGGCCGCCGGGATGATGACCAGGGAGCCCATGAGGAGCACGCCGAGGTAGCGCAGCCCCAGCGCCACCGTCAGGGCGAAGGCCAGGAGGAAGGCCAGCTCGAGCCGCTCCACCCGCACCCCCGAGGTGCGGGCGATGTCGGCGGAGACGATGGAGAGGACCAGCCGGTGGCGCTCGACGAGGACGAAGACCGTCACCGCCAGCGCCCCGAGCAGCCCGAGCCCCACCTCCCAGCCTCCGAGCGTCCCCGGCGCGCCGAGGAGCGCGTCGACCAGCTCCTCGCCGGTGGCGAGCATCGCGCCGACGGCGAGCGCCAGGGAGAAGACGACCCCGACGACCGTCTCGGTGGAGATGCCGGTCCGCCGCTCGATCCCCCAGATCAGCGCCGCGCCGGCGAGCAGGGCGGCCAGGGCGCCGAGGCCCGGGTGCACGCGGAGGGCGAGGGCGATCCCGATGCCGGGCAGGGCCACGTGCGACAGCGCGTCGGAGGCGAGCGTCATCCGCCGCATCACGGCGAAGCAGCCGACCAGCCCCGCGGCCGCGGCCATGCCCACCGAGAGCGCGACGCCGCTAGCGTCCATCGTGGTGGTGGTACCGCGGCGCCTCGCCGTAGACGCGGGCGATCGTCTCGGGGGTGAGGATCTCGCGCGCCGGACCGAGGCACCGGTGCTCGCGCCCCAGGCAGAGGACGTTCTCGGCGTACCGGTAGACGACGCTGAGCTCGTGCGAGACGAGGAGCAGGGTGAGCGCCTCCGCCGCCTGGACCCGGTGGATCATCTCGTAGAGCCGCTCCTCGCCGGGCTCGTCGACGCCCGAGGTCGGCTCGTCGAAGAGGAGGACGCTCGGGCGGCCGACGAGCGCGCAGGCGAGCAGGAGGCGCTGGAACTGTCCCCCCGACAGCGCGCCGATCCGCCGCCCGGCGGACTGCGCGGGCAGCCCCACGAGGTCGAGGGCGCGCGCGGCGTCGGCGGGCGCGGCGCCGGCGACCGAGGCCCGGGCCCGGAGGAAGTCGCGGCCCGTGACCGGCAGATCGCGCTCGATGTCGAGCTTCTGGGGCACGTACCCGATCCGCGTGCCCGGCGCCCAGCGGACGGCGCCCCGGTGCGGGAGGGCGCCGATGAGCGCCCGCAGGAGGACGGTCTTCCCGGAGCCGTTCGGCCCGATGATGGCGAGGGCGCTCCCGGCGGCGACGGTGAAGTCGAGCTCGGCGAGGACCTCCGCCGCGCCGAGGCGGACCGAGAGCCGCTCCACCTCGAGGGCGTTCACCACCGGCTGACCTTACGATCCGATCGGCGCGGCCTCAAGGGGCCCCGCCGTCGAGGGGAGCCCGTCGGAGCGGCGCCGGCGCGCCGGCGGAGGGGGCATCCTGCGTGGGAGGGCGCCCACCCCGGGCGCCGAGGCGCGAGGGAGGACACATGGGAACCGGACACCCTTCGAGGAGGCGGCGGTCGCCGCGCTGCGTCGCCGCCTGCGTCTCCGTGGCGCTCGCGGTCGCCCCGGCGAGCGCCGACCCTCCCGCGAGCGCGCCTCCGGCGCTCACCCGGACCGGGCTCCCCTACCTCCCGGAGGACGGCCGGGGGGCTCCGCCCGCGCTGGTGACGGCGATCCGCGCGCGCCGGGAGGGCGGTCGCCTGCTCAACCTCGACCGGGTGCTCCTCCAGAGCCCGCCCCTCGCCGAGGGCTGGAACTCCCTCTTCGGCGCGATCCGCGGGAAGCTCGCGCTCCCGGCGAGGCTGCGGGAGCTCGCGATCCTGTCGGTCGGGGCGCTCAACCGCGCCGGCTACGAGTGGGGCCAGCACGAGCCCCCCTTCCTCGCCGCGGGCGGGACGCGCGAGCAGCTCGCGGCGCTGCGGTCGCCCGAGGCGGCCCTGGTCGACGCGGCCCACTTCGACGAGGCGGAGCGGGCGACCCTCGCCCTCACCTACGAGATGACCCGGAGCGTCCAGGTCTCGCCGGGCACGCTCCGGCGCGTCCGGGCCCTCCTGCCCGATCGGCAGGTGGTGGAGCTCATCGGCACCGTCGCCGGCTACAACATGGTGTCGCGGTTCGTGGAGGCGACCGGGGTCGAGATGGAGCGGTGAACGGCCCGGCGGCGCCGCGCCCGGCGTGGTAGGCGTGATCCATGGGACACCTCGGCCGCCTCAAGGAGCAGTACCGGGAGCTGGCCGATCGGCTCCAGGCCGGGCCGGTCGCCTACCCCGAGCCGGAGGATCCGGTCGCCCGCGAGGGCTGGCGGGAGATCCTCGAGATCCTCTTCACGCCGGAGGAGGCGGCGCTGGCGGCGCGCCTGCCGGTCCGCCCCATGTCGCTGGAGAGGCTCTCGGCCCGGCTGGGGATCGCCCCGGAGGCGCTGCGGCCGCGGCTCGAGGCCATGGCCGACAAGGGGCTGGTGATGGACCTGGTCCACGGCCGCTCGGGGCGCACCGCCTGGCTCCTCTCGCCGCCGGTGGTCGGCTTCTTCGAGTACTCGCTCATGCGCGCGAAGGACTCGATCCCCAAGAAGCGCATGGCCGACGCCCTCCACGCCTACACCCACGGGGACGACGCCTTCGCCCGCGACGCCTTCGGCGGCGCCACCACCATCGGCCGCGCGCTGGTCCACGAGCCCGCCCTGGCCGAGGAGCCGCTCCCCGAGGTCCTCGACTGGCAGCGCGCCACCGCGGTGGTGGGGAACGCCCGCGCCTGGGCGGTGTCCCTCTGCTTCTGCCGCCACAAGGCGGAGCACCTCGGGACGGCCTGCGGCGCCCCCATGGACGCCTGCCTGTCGCTCGACGGCGGCGCCGAGTTCGTCGTCCGGCGGGGCTTCGGGCGCGCCGTCGAGCGCGGCGAGGCGCTGGAGCTGCTGGCGCGGTCGCGCGAGGCCGGGCTGGTGCAGATCGCCGACAACGTCCAGCGGCGACCGACCTTCGTCTGCAACTGCTGCGGCTGCTGCTGCGAGCAGCTGCAGGGCGCCAACCGGTGGGGGCTGGCCTCGGTGAACCCGAGCGGCTTCGCGCCGCGCCACGCCCCGGGCGCCTGCAGCGGCTGCTCCCGCTGCGCGCGGGCCTGCCCCGTCGCGGCGATCCAGATGGTGCCCGAGCGGCGGGAGGGGACGCCCCGGAACGCGCTGGTCCCGGCGTTCGACCTGGCCCGCTGCATCGGCTGCGGGGTCTGCGCCACCGCCTGCCACAAGGGGGCGCTCGCGATGGCGGCGGGGGGCTCGCCCCGGCCGGTGCCCGCCGACGCCGTCGAGCGCATGGTCCGCATGGCCATCGAGCGGGGGCGGCTGGCCGACCTGCTCTTCGACGAGGGCGCCGGGACCTGGCCCCGCTTCCTGCACCACGCGGTGCGGGCGCTCACCCGGCTGCCGGTGGCGTCGCGGCTGGTCGCGGCGGAGCAGGTGAAGTCCCGCTTCGTCCGCGCCGCGCTCGCCGGCTTCCGGCGGTGACGCCGCCAGGGGCCGCGGCGCCGCGACCCCTCCGGGGTAAGCTCGGCGGGTGATCACCTCGGAGCCCCTCACCACCGGTGTCGTGCTCCTGGTCGTCGGGCTGCTGGTGGCGCTCTCCACCGCCTTCAGCCGGGCCTCCAGCCGGTTCGGGCTGCCGGTGGTGCTCCTCTTCCTGGGGGTCGGGGTGCTCGCCGGCACCGAGGGGCTGGGGCGGATCTCCTTCGGCGACTACGCCCTCGCCTTCCGCGCCGGCACCGCCGCGCTGGTGCTGATCCTGTTCGACGGCGGGCTCAACACCCCGATCGCCTCCATCCGCGCGGTGGTGCGCCCGGCGGCGGCCCTGGCCACGCTCGGGGTGCTGGTCACCGCCGCGCTCGCCGCGGCGGCGGCGCGCCTGCTGGGGCTGCCCTGGCCGGAGGCGCTCCTGCTCGGCGCGGTGGTCTCGCCGACCGACGCCGCCGCCGTCTTCTCGGTGCTCCGCGGCGCCCGGGTGAAGGTGCGGCGCCGGGTGGCGCTGGTGCTGGAGACCGAGGCCGGCTTCAACGATCCGATGGCGGTGGTCCTGATGCTCGGGCTCACCCAGCTCCTCACCGGCCAGCGGAGCTCGGTGGCGGCGGCGGTGGGGCTGATGGCGGCCCAGCTCACGGTCGGGCTGGCGGTCGGCCTGGGGGCGGGCGCCGCGGGGCGCGCGCTGCTCCCGCGCCTGCGCCTCGCCGCCAGCGGGCTCTACCCGGTCTTCACCCTGGCGCTCGCCTTCACCACCTACGGCGCCGCCACGGTGCTGCAGGGGAGCGGGTTCCTGGCGGTGTACGTGGCGGCCCTGATCCTCGGCAACGGCGCCCTGCCCTACCAGGCCGGGGTGCGCCGGGTCCACGACTCGATCGCCTGGCTGGCGCAGGTCGGGATGTTCGTCCTCCTCGGACTGCTGGTGCTCCCCTCGCGGCTCTGGGCGGTGGCGCGGCCGGGGCTGGGCATCGCCCTGCTGCTGGCCCTGGTGGCGCGGCCGGTGGCGGTGGCCCTCTCGCTCGCCCCCTTCCGGTTCCGCGCGCGCGAGCAGGCGTTCATCGCCTGGGCCGGCCTGCGCGGCGCCTCGCCGATCGTGCTGGCGACCTTCCCGGTGCTGGCCCACGCGCCGGGCGCCGAGCGCATCTTCCAGATCGTGTTCTTCGTGGTGGCGGTGAACGCGCTGGTCCCGGGCGCGACCCTCCGGGCGGCGGTCCAGGCCCTGGGGCTCGCCTCGCGGGCCGATCCGCCACCGCCGGCGACGCTCGAGATCATGTCCCGGCTGCCGGTGGACGGGGAGATCCTCTCCTTCTTCATCGAGCCGGAGAGTGCCGTCTCGGGGACGGCGCTGCGCGACCTGCCCTTCCCCGAGGGGGCCTCGATCCTGCTCCTGGTCCGGGGCCACCGGCTGGTGCCGGCGCGCGGCGGCACGGTGATCGAGCCGGGCGATCACGTCCACGTCTTCTGCCGGCCGCCGGACAAGCCGTTCGTGCTGCTGCTCTTCGGCCGGGAGGCCTGACCGCCGCCGGCGGGCGCCGCCGCCGCCGACCCGGCCCGCGCCCGCGCGG
>JAJXSQ010000092.1 GCA_021784495.1 Myxococcales bacterium
CGGGGCGGCGCGCGCCGCCGGGAGAGGCGGTGACCGCGCCGGCCCCCGCGCCGACCCCCGAGGCGCTCGCGGCGCTCGGCCCCCCGCCGCGCCTCAGCGTGATCGTCGCGGTCCGCGACCAGCTGGAGATGAACCGGCTCTTCCTGGAGTCGCTCCGCGCGTCGACCGAGGGGACCCACGAGCTGATCGTGGTCGACAACGGGTCGACCGACGGGAGCCGGGAGCTCTTCGAGGCGGCCGGCGCGCGGGTGATCGCGAACGGCGGCAACTACTCCTACCCCCGCTGCCAGAACCAGGGGGCGGCGCTGGCCCGCGGCGAGTGGCTCGCCTTCCTCAACAACGACCTGCTCCTCCCCCGGGGGTGGGACTCCCAGCTCCTCGAGGCGATGGCCGAGCACGGCCTCGACGTCGCCTCCCCCTGCGGCCTGGAGAGCGCCGAGGACCCGGCGGTCACCCGCCGCCTGCACCGTCGGTGGAACCGGATCAAGTACGCGGTCCTGGCGATCCTCGGGACGCGCCGCGCCGCGCTCCGGCTCATGCCCCGGCTCATGTACGGGAACCTGGACCGGTTCGCGGCCGCGCGGCGGGCGCGGCTCCGCCACCGGGTGAAGGAGGGGTTCGTCGGCTGCTGCGTCGTCCAGAGCCGGCGCGCGCTCGAGCTGCTCGGGCCGTGGGACGAGCGGGTCCAGGCGGGCGACTTCGATCTCTACCTCCGGTCGAAGCAGCGGAGCCTCGAGCGCGGCGACATCCGCCCCTGCCACGTCGCGCTCGACGTCTACGTCCACCACTACGTCCGGCTCACGCTGCGCGGGTCCCGGGCGCCGTTCCTCGACGCCGACCGGCTCGTCTCCCTCGACGACAAGTGGGGGCGCGAGACCGCGGCGCGGCTGCTCGCCATGCGCGCGCCGGACTGACGCCCGGCCGGCGCGCCGCCCGGCGGGGCGGCGGCTGGGTCGCACCGCCGGCTCGCGGTATAAGCTCGGCATGTGCGGAATCGTCGGCTACGTCGGCCCGAGGCAGTGCGTCGATCTCATCGTGGGCGGTCTCCGGAAGCTCGAGTACCGCGGCTACGACTCCGCCGGGATCGCGGTGATCGGGCCGGGCGGCCTCTCGGTCCAGCGGGCCAAGGGGAAGCTCCAGAACCTGATCTCGCTCCTGGCGCAGCGCCCGATGCCCGGCACGACCGGCATCGGCCACACCCGCTGGGCGACCCACGGCCGCCCCTCCGACGAGAACGCCCACCCCCACGCCTACCGCGGGGTGGCGGTGGTCCACAACGGCATCATCGAGAACCACCTCGCGCTGCGGGCCGAGCTGATCGCCGCCGGCCACGCCTTCTCCTCCGAGACCGACACCGAGATCTTCGCCCACCTGATCGCCGACGCGCTCGCCGCCGGCGCCCCGGACCTGCTCGGCGCGGTGCGGACCGCGCTCGCCCGGGTGCGCGGGACCTACGCCATCGGGGTGATCTCGGAGACGCGGCCGGGGGAGATCGTGGCCGCCAAGAACGCCTCCCCGCTGGTGATCGGCTACGGCGACGGCGAGAGCTTCCTCGCCTCGGACGTCCCGGCGATCCTGGAGCACACCCGGCAGGTCGTCTACCTGGAGGAGGGCGAGCTCGCGCTCCTCACCCCCGGCGGCGTGACCCTCAGCACGCTCGACGGCGCCCCGGTCGAGCGCAAGCCGCGCAAGATCGAGTGGAGCGCGGTGGCCGCGGAGAAGGACGGCCACAAGCACTTCATGCACAAGGAGATCTTCGAGCAGCCGCGGGCCGTCTCCGACACCGTCCGCGGCCGGGCCTCGCTCGAGCACGGGGACGTCCTCCTCGACGGCCTCCAGCTCGACGAGGGCTACGCGCGCGGGCTGGAGCGGCTCACCATCGTCGCCTGCGGCACCTCCTGGCACGCCGGCCTCTCCGGCCGGAACATGATCGAGGCGCTCGCCCGGCTGCCGGTGGAGGTGGAGCTGGCGAGCGAGTTCCGGAACCGCGACCCGCTCGTCGGCCCGCGGGTGCTGACCCTCGCCGTCTCGCAGTCCGGCGAGACCGCCGACACCCTCGCGGCGGTCAAGGTGGCCCGCGCCCGCGGCTCCCGCGCCTTCGCCATCTGCAACGTCGTCGGCTCGGCCATCGCCCGCGAGTGCGACGGCGGCACCCTCTTCACCCGGGCCGGCCCGGAGATCGGCGTCGCCTCGACCAAGGCCTTCACCACCCAGCTCGCCGCGCTCTTCCTCCTGGCGGTGAAGCTCGGGCGGCTGCGCGGGGTCCTCTCCCCGGAGCGCGCGCGCGAGGCGCTGGAGGGGCTCCGCCACGTCCCCTCCTGGATGGAGCAGATGATCCGGCAGGAGGCGGCGGTCATGCCGATCGCCAAGCGCTGCGCCGCGGCCCGCGACGTCCTCTTCCTCGGCCGCGGCGGGCAGTACCCGGTCGCGCTCGAGGGGGCGCTCAAGCTGAAGGAGATCTCCTACATCCACGCCGAGGGGTACGCGGCCGGGGAGATGAAGCACGGCCCCATCGCGCTCATCGACGAGGAGCTGCCGGTGGTGGTCCTCGCCACCCGCGAGCCGGCCTACGAGAAGACCCTCGGCAACATGGAGGAGGTCCGGGCGCGCGGCGGCCACGTCTTCGCGGTGGTCTCGGAGGGGGACACCCACGCCGCCAGCCTGGCGGAGGTGGCGCTCACCGTGCCCGCGGCGCCGCCGCTCCTCGCGCCGCTCCTGTCGATCATCCCGCTCCAGTTCCTCGCCTACCACGTCGCGGACCTGAAGGGGACCGACGTGGACCAGCCGCGGAACCTGGCCAAGAGCGTCACCGTCGAGTAGGCGGCGGGGCCGCTCGCCCCGCTCGCCCCGCGCGGGCCGGGCGCGCTTCCGGGTTGCGCCGCGGGCGCGGCGGGCGAAGAATCCACCTCACCATGGCGGCCCCCCACGATCCGGACGACGAGCTGGTCGCGCCCCACCCCGCGGCGTCCGGGCTCGCCCCCGGCCTCCTCGTCGCCGCCCCGGCGCTCGGCGATCCGAACTTCCACGGCTCGCTCGTCCTCATGGCGGAGCACGGCGGGGAGGGGGCGCTCGGCTTCGTGGTGAACCGCCCCGGGACCGTCTCGGTGGCCGACGTGCTCGAGGGGCTCGACGCCGGGCTGCAGGAGGCGGCGGAGCGCACCGGGCGCGGCGGCGGGCAGGTGCTGGTCGGCGGCCCGGTCTCTCCCGACCGGCTCTGGATCCTCCACCGCGCCGGGCGGGTGCCGGCCGACGACGGCGCCATCGACGTCGGCGGGGGGCTGCTCCTCGGCGGCTCGCGGGAGCTGCTCGAGGCGCTGGTCCGGACCCCCGACGCCGGCCCCTTCCTCCTGTTCCTCGGCTACGCCGGGTGGGCGCCGCTCCAGGTGGAGCGCGAGGTGACCGCGGGCGCGTGGGTCCCGCTCCCGCTGCAGGAGGACCTGCTCTTCTCGGTCCCGCACGAGGAGCGGTGGGCGCTCGCGGTCCGGCGGCTCGGCTTCGAGCCCGGCGGCTTCGTGGTGGGCGGCGGCGGCGCCCGGGCCTGACGCCCGGGCGGGCCCCGCGCGCGGCCTACTTGACCGCCTTCACCCGGCCGCGCTTCTCCTCGGCCGGCTCCCCGGCCCGCTCCGCCTCCGGCTCGTCGGGCACCGCCGACGGCCCGCGCCGGACGCCGAACTTCTCGAGCAGCTGCCCCTCGACCTTCTGGAGCACCGCCGGGTGTTCGCGGAGGAAGGTCTTGGCCTGCTCGCGCCCCTGGCCGATCCGCTCGCCGTCGTAGCTGAACCAGGTGCCGCTCTTCTCGACGACGTTCTCCTGGGCGGCCAGGTCGAGGAGGTCGCCCTCGTGGCTGATCCCCTGGCCGTACATGATGTCGAACTCGACCTCCTTGAACGGCGGCGCGACCTTGTTCTTCACCACCTTCACCCGGGTCCGGTTGCCGATCACCGCGTCGCCGTCCTTGATGGCGCCGATGCGGCGGATGTCGAGCCGCTGGCTGGCGTAGAACTTGAGGGCGTTGCCGCCGGTCGTCGTCTCCGGGTTGCCGAACATGACGCCGATCTTCATCCGGATCTGGTTGATGAAGACGACGATGGTCTGCGACTTGGAGATGGTGCCGGTGAGCTTGCGGAGCGCCTGGCTCATGAGGCGCGCCTGGACGCCCATGTGGGCGTCGCCCATCTCGCCCTCGAGCTCGGCCTTCGGCACGAGCGCCGCCACCGAGTCGATCACCAGGACGTCGATGGCGCCGGAGCGGACGAGCGTCTCGACGATCTCCAGCGCCTGCTCGCCGGTGTCCGGCTGGGAGATGAGCAGGTCGTCGGTCCGGACCCCGAGCTTGCGGGCGTAGCCGACGTCGAGGGCGTGCTCGGCGTCGACGAAGGCGGCGATGCCCCCCTTCTTCTGCGCCTCGGCGATGGCGTGGAGGGCGAGGGTGGTCTTGCCCGAGGACTCCGGCCCGTAGATCTCGATGATCCGGCCGCGCGGGAGGCCGCCGACGCCGAGCGCGATGTCGAGCGACACCGACCCGGTGGAGATCGCCGCGACGTCCTTCACCAGCGCCTCCTCGTTGCCGAGGCGCATGATCGAGCCCTTGCCGAAGGCCTTCTCGATCGACGAGACGGCCAGCTCGATCGCCTTCTCCTTCTCCGGTGCCACGGGCATCTTCGGACTCCTCGTCGCGGGGCGCGTCCAGCGCCCGTGTCGCGCGTCGTGTGTGAGGGGGATCTACCCGCCCCCCCTGACAGCGCCGGCCGTCCTCGACCTGAACGGATGGATACTGCACGGGCGAGCGGTCGTCAACCCTCCGGCCGCGCCGGGGGGAGGGGCGCGCTCAGAAGCGGTAGCTCACCGTGAACTTCGCCTGCCAGGGCGCGACCAGCTGGTCGCCGTACACGAACTGGTAGACCGGCAGCTCGAGGTCGGCGTAGAGCCGCACCCGGTCCCAGTCGAGCTCGAGGCCGGGCGCGGCGAGGATCCGGCGGTAGCCGGAGTTGGCGAAGTCGGCGGCGGCGCCGGTGTCGTGGAGGCGCCAGGAGACGAGCGCCTGGAGCACCGGGACCAGCGCGACGCCGCGCGCGAGCCGCCACCCGGCGTGGTAGACGCCGGCCGCGGCGTCGAGCTCCTCGCCCGGCCGGTACCCCTGGCGCGCGTCGAGCGGCAGGTCGAGCATCGCCTGGCCGAAGGCCGACCAGTCGCCCGCGGCCCCGAGCTCGAGCTGCTGGTAGGCGCCGAGCAGGAGGTCGGTCGTGCCGGTGCCGATCTCGGTGTCGCGGTCGAAGCCCCGGTAGGTCCAGTCCCCGGTCGGCAGCTTGAGCCCGTAGAGCAGGCCGGTGGAGAGGTCGGGCGAGATCCCGGTGTACATGCCGAGCAGCCGGACGTCGCCCAGGGCGCCGTGGTCGAAGGCGGTCGGCGCGCCCGCGTCGGCGGTGAGGAAGTGGCGCTGCCAGGCCGGCACCTCGACCATGACCCCCCAGTCCCGGTCGAACATGTGCTGCGCCCCGAGCGTGTAGAACCGGGTGCGGATGTCCCGGTCCGGATCGCGCGCGGCGGGCGCGCTCGAGGCCCCGGACCAGTTCCGGGACTGGTCGAGCAGGTCGAGCTCGAGGAAGAGGGTCGTGTCGCCGCCGGTGGTGCCGGGGAAGAGCGAGCTCGTCCCGACCGTGAAGACGCCGCAGCCGCAGGCGCAGGCGCGCGCGCCCGCCGGGGCGAGGAGGAGGGCGGCGGCGAGCAGCCGGACGGCGAGGGGGCGCGGGTGCATGGTCGGCGATCGGTCCCGGGGCGGCGCCGCCGGGCGCCGTCGCCCGCGGGTCCTGGCTCGTGTACGTCCGCGGCGGCGGCCGGTCAACCTCGAGCGCCCCCCGCGCCCGGCTCCCCCCGGAGAGGCCCGGTCGCGGGCCGGATTCCTTCGAGGTCGCGGTCGATTGCGCGATCCCGGGAATCGCGGCGCGCCCGCGCTGTTGCCCGGAGGACCGGCGCCACCAGGGCCCGGATCGGAGGGAACACGCCGTGATCGCTGAAGTATCTTCAGAAGAGCCCCCGGAACGACGCGCCCGCTCCACCCAGGGGCGGGCGACGTTCGAGCTGCTTCCCCTCCTCTCGCCACGGGATCCCGTGGTCCGGTCGACCCTCGCCGGGTGGCTGGGCGCCGCCGAAGCCCTGGCCGCGCGCCCCCTCTCGCGCCGCACCCGCCTCAAGCTCGACGACTGCCGCCGGATCGGCGGCGAGCTGCTGCGCGTCCTCTCCGGCGAGGAGCCGGGCGAGGGGACCTCCGACGCGCGGCGGGTCCTCGCGGTCTCCGCCCGCGGCCGGCTCCAGGCGCTCACCTCCGCCTTCCTCTGCCCCCGCGCCACCTTCGTCGAGCTGCTCGTCGCCGCGCCGTGGAACCTGCTCGCCGCCGAGGACCCTCCGGACCTGCGGGCGGCGCGAGGCGCCGGCGCCGCGCTCCTCGCCGCGCTCGTCGAGCGGAGCCGCGCCCGGGGCGGTGGCGGCCGGCTCGCGCTCCTCGCCGAGAACCCCCGGAGCCGCGAGCGGTACGAGCGGCTCGGCTTCCGCAGGATGGACCCCGCCGATCGCCCGCTCACGCTCGTCCCCCCGGGCGGCGCCGGCTTCTCGCCCTCGATCCTCCGGCTCGCGGCCGGCTCCCCCGGACCCGAGGAGGAGCGCAGCCCCTGGATGCTCCTCGAGCCGCCGGCCGCGCGCCCCTGGCGGAGCCTTGACCCGGAGCTTCGAGCCGTGTGAACGGTGGTCGCGCCGGCCGGGGCCCGCCAGCCGCGGCGCCCGACCCGCCCCGGGAGATCGCCATGTGGAAGCCCTTCGCCGCCGCCGCGCTGCTGTTCCTGTCCTCCCCGGCGCGCGCCGGCGTGGTGATGGAGATGGAGCAGGGCGCCGGCGGCCGGAGCACGATCGCGCTCGACGGCGACCGGCTCCGGGTGGACGTCCCGGCCCGGGAGGAGACGACCATCTTCGACGGCGGCGCCCGGGTCGTCTACCAGATCAACGGCGCGAAGAAGGTCTACCAGCGCCTGGACGAGGCCTCCGCCCGGGCCACCGGCGGCCAGCTCCGCTCGGCGATGGCCCAGGCGGCCGCCCGCCTCCCCCCCGAGTTGCGGGCGAAGCTCGAGGCGGAGACCGCCCCGGCCTCCGCCCCGGCCGCCGGGTCCCCGGAGGACTGGACCTTCCAGGCGAACGGGGAGCGGAAGACGATCGCCGGGTACCGGTGCGAGGGCTACCGGCTGCTCCGCCGCGGCGTGGTCCAGAGCGTCGGCTGCTTCATCCCCTGGAGCACCGGCGTGGTGACCCACGCGGACATGCGGCCGCTCCGCGACATGGCGCGGCTCATGGAGCAGGTCCTCGCCGCGATGGTCGGCGGGTCCGGGATGGCCGCCGCGCCGCGCCGGCAGCTCGACGCGGTCATGAGCCGGATCGACAAGGGCCCGGGCGTCCCCGCGGAGATCGAGCGGGTGGACGCCGACGGGAGCCGCCACCTCGAGAGCCGGCTCCTCTCGGTGAAGCGCGAGCCGGTCCCCTCCTCGCGCTTCGAGCTGCCGGCCGGCCTCACGCGCGTCGATCCCTTCGGCGGCCGCTGACCCCCGCGGCGCGGCCTGGCGCCGCGGAGGGCCCGCCCGGCTCGACCGCGGGCGCCCCTCGGCCTATTCTCCGCGCCCCGGTGCCGATCGACCTCGACGACAGGGACTGGCTCTCCACGCTGGTGGACGAGGAGCTGGCGCGCCCGGGAGCCGACCCGGACCGGCTCCCGGTGGAGCTGCGCGCCGGCGGCGGCGGCCGCGACCTCGCCCCCGGGGCGCGGATGCTCGTCGCCCGCTCGCTCCGCC
>JAJXSQ010000093.1 GCA_021784495.1 Myxococcales bacterium
CGGCGGAGCGGCGGGCCGGCGGGCGGCGGGGAGCGGCTTCGACTGCGAGCGGGCGGCCATGTGTCTTCTCCTGTTGGTGAACCGTGCCGGCGCGGCGCGCCCGGGGGGGGCGCCGCCTCGCCGGGCCCTACCCCGCGGCCCGCTTCAGCCCGGCGGCGGCGGCCAGCGCGTCGGCCTGGCCCGTCCCCTCCCAGGTGAAGCTCTTCTCGGTGCGCCCGAAGTGGCCGTAGGCGGCGGTCTTCTCGTAGATGGGCCGGCGGAGGTCGAGCCCCTCGATGATCTCGCGGGGGGTGAGGGCGAAGACCTCGCGGATGGCGCGGGCGATCCGCTCCTCCGGGACCGCCGCGGTGCCGAAGGTGTCGACCATGACCGAGACCGGCTCGGCCACGCCGATGGCGTAGGCCACCTGCACCTCGCAGCGGGTGGCCAGCCGCGCGGCCACGACGTTCTTGGCGATGTGGCGCCCCATGTAGGCGGCCGAGCGGTCGACCTTCGACGGGTCCTTGCCGGAAAAGGCGCCGCCGCCGTGGCGCCCCATGCCGCCGTAGCTGTCGACGATGATCTTGCGGCCGGTGACGCCGGTGTCGCCCATGGGCCCGCCGATGACGAAGCGGCCGGTGGGGTTGATGAAGATCTTGGTCTTCTTGTCGAGGAGCCGCTTGGGGAGCGCCTTGGCGATCACCGCCTCGCGCACCGCCTCGTGCAGCTTCTTGTTGGAGATCGACGCGGAGTGCTGGGTGGAGACGACCACGGTGTCGATGCGGGCGACCTTGCCCCCGCGGTACTCGACGGTGACCTGGCTCTTGCCGTCGGGGCGGAGGAAGTCGAGGCCGGCGCGCCGGGCCCGGGCGAGCTGGCGGGTGACGGCGTGGGCGTACTGGATCGGCGCCGGCATGAGCTCCGGCGTCTCGTCGCAGGCGTAGCCGAACATCATCCCCTGGTCGCCGGCGCCGCCGGTGTCGACCCCCTGGCCGATGTCCGGCGACTGCTGGTCCACGGCCACCAGCACGCCGCAGGTGTGGCCGTCGAAGCCCATCTCCCCGTCCACGTACCCGATCCGCTTCACCGTCTCGCGGGCCAGGGTCGAGTAGTCGAGCCGGGCGGTGGTGGTGATCTCCCCGGCGATCATCACGAAGCCGGTCTTGAGGAGCGTCTCGCAGGCGACCCGCCCCTTCGGATCCTGCTCCAGGACGGCGTCGAGGACCGCGTCGGAGATCTGGTCGGCCATCTTGTCGGGGTGGCCCTCGGTGACGGACTCCGAGGTGAAGAGATAGTCGGCGGCGGGCATGGCGGCTCCGGGCGGTGGAAAGGGGGCGAACCTACGCGCGCGCGCGCGGGCCTGTCAACGGTCCGGGGGAGGGCCCGGGGCGCGTCCCCGGGGGCGGCGCGGGCGCGGTCAGCCGGAGACCGGCCCGACCTGCGCGTCGTGCTCCAGCAGCCCGCCGAAGCGGCGGCTCATCTCCGTCCGGACCTCGCGCTCGATGTCGTCGGCGGCGGTGAGCGCCAGGAGCCGGTCGAGCAGGAGGCGCCCGTCCTCGGCCCGCGCCGCGCGGATCACCCGCTTCACCAGCGGGATCGACGGCCCGTTCATGGAGAGCTCGGTCACCCCCAGGCCGAGGAGGACCAGGACGTTCATCGGCTCGCCGGCCATCTCCCCGCACATGGAGAAGGGGATGCCGGCCGCCGCCGCCGCCTGGCCGATGGCCCGGAGCATCCGGAGGACCGCCAGGTGGAGCGGCTTGTAGAGGTAGGCGACCTCCTTGTCCTGCCGGTCGATGCCCAGCGCGTACTGGATCAGGTCGTTGGTGCCGATGCTGAAGAAGTCGCTCTCCAGCGCCAGCCGGTCGGCGATCAGCGCCGCGCTGGGCAGCTCGATCATGATCCCCACCGGCGGCAGCGGCACCTCGACGCCGGCGCGGCGCAGCTCCTCGCGGACGTCGATCAGGATCCGCTTGGCGGCGCGCAGCTCGGCCACCCCGGAGATCATCGGGAACATGATCCGGAGGGTGCCGTGGACCGAGGCGCGGAGCAGCGCCCGGAGCTGGTCGCGGAAGAGGTCGGGCTGGCGCAGGCAGTAGCGGATGGCGCGCAGGCCGAGCGCCGGGTTCTCGGCCGGGGTCCGGAGCGCGGCGGGGAGCTTGTCGCCGCCGAGGTCGAAGGTGCGGATGGTCACCGGCCGGGGGGCCAGCGCCTCCAGGACCCGGCGGTACTCCTCGTAGTGCTCCTCCTCGGTCGGGAGCCGGTCGCGCTGCAGGTAGAGGAACTCGGTCCGGTAGAGCCCGACCGCCTCGCCGCCGTGGGAGAGGAGGCTCGGCACCTCCTCGGCGAACTCGATGTTGCCGGCGAGGCGGACGGTGACGTCGTCGAGGGTGGAGGCGGGGAGGTCGCGGGTGGAGAGGAGGTCGAGCTCGCGCTCGCGGAAGCGCTCCCGCGCGACCTCGTAGTCGGCGCGCTCCCCGGCGGTCGGGTTGACGACCACCACCCCGCGGCCGCCGTCCACCACCACCCAGTCGCCGCGGCTGGCGACGTCGGTGATGCGGCCGGTGGCCACCACCGCCGGCACCTCCAGGGCCCGGGCCACGATGGCGGTGTGGCTCGTCTTGGCCCCGGAGTCGGTGACGAAGCCGCCCACCTTCCGGTCGTGGAGGAGGAGCGCGGTGTCGGACGGGGAGAGGTCGTGGGCGACGACGATCGCCCCCTCCGGCGGCGCCTCGTCGGCGTCCACCGCCTGGCCGAGGAGGTTCTTGATCACCCGCTCGCCGACGAAGTCGACGTCGGCCCGGCGCTCCTTGAAGTACTCGTCGGCGTCGTCGGCGAAGGCCCCCTTGATCTTGCGGATGGCGCGCCGCACCGCCCACTCGGCGTTGATCCGCTCCTCGCGGACCAGCCGCTGCGCCTCGAGGACGAGCATCTCGTCCTTGAGCATCAGCCGGTGCATGTCGATGATCGCCGCGTGGTCCGAGGCGCCGCGCCGCTCGGCGCCGGCCACCTTGCGGCGGACCTCCTCCAGCTGCAGGTCGGAGACCTCGAAGGCGGTGCGCAGCCGCGCCAGGTCGGGCTCGACCTCGTCGGGGCCGAGCCGGCGCTTCGGGGTGCGGACCTTGCGCCGGTCGAGGAGCCAGGCGCGCCCGATGGCGATCCCGGCCGAGGCGCCGATCCCGACGAGGGTGGTGGCGGTCCCGGCGGGCACTCAGCGCTCCCCGAACCCGGCCTCGATCATCGCGGCCAGGGCGGTCATGGCCTGCTCGGCGTCGTCGCCCTCGCAGGTGACGGTGAGCTTCGCGCCGCGCGCGGCGGCGAGGGTGAGGACCCCCATGATGCTCTTGGCGTTCACCCGCGCGCCGTCCTTGAGGAGCCCCACCTCGGCCTTGAACCGGTTGGCGGCCTGGACGAGCTGGGCGGCGGGGCGGGCGTGCAGCCCGAGCGCGTTGACGACGGTGAAGGTCCGCTCGACGCGCGTCATGGATGGATTCCCCCCCCGGTGAACCGCGCCGCGAGCGCCGCCATTCCGACGCCGGCGGCGGCGGCGCCGTAGGCCGCCGGCAGGAGGCGCACGCCACGGCCGAGGGCGAGGTAGCCGGCGGCCGCCGCGACCAGCGGGATGGCCGGGACCCCGGCCAGCGCGGCGCCCGGGCCGCCGCGGAGCGCCAGGATCCCGAGGGCCACCCCGCAGAGGAGCGCGCCGGTGGCCCGGAGCCAGCCGGCGAGGCGGGGGAGCGAGAGGCGGGCGATGACCGAGACGACCCCGTCGCCGCGGGCGTAGCCGGCGCGGAAGAGGCCGAGCCGGAGCGCGGCGTGGACCAGGTTGTAGACCACCAGCGCGGCGACGATCGCCGGCCAGCCGGCGACGAGGGCGCCGACCGCGGCCACGGCGCCGAAGAAGGGGCGGAGCGCCGTCCAGAAGAAGCCGTCGCCGACCGCGGCCAGCGGCCCCTGGAGCGTCGCCTTGTAGTCGAGCGCCGCGCCCCCCGGCTCGGCGCCGGCCGCCACCTGCTCCTCGTGGTGGATGGCGCCGCCGAGGATGGCGGCGGCCATGTAGGGGTGGCAGTTGAAGAAGCGCAGGTGGCGGGCCAGCGCCTCCTCGCGCCGGGCCGGATCGGCGTAGAGGGCGCGGAGCGCCGGCTCGATGGCGTAGGCGAAGCCGAGGTTCTGCATCCCGCGGCGGTTCCAGGCCGCCTGCAGGAAGAGGCAGCGCCAGAAGACGCGGGCCATCGTGCGGCGCGGGACGGTCACGCCGCCCCCCGCGCCACCAGGCCGACCGCCAGGGTGACCGCCGCGGCGACGCCGAAGAGCGCGCCCGCCCGCCGCGCCCGGAGCGCCCGCACCCCGCCGGCGGTCGCCAGCCCGGCGAAGGCCCACCAGCCGGCCCCGAGGCCGCCGGCGAGGCCCGGCGAGGAGCGGAGGAGGCCGGGGACCACCGCCGCCGCCGCCGCCGCGCCGAGCGGCGCGAGGAGCGCCGAGAGGAGGAAGGGGAGCGGCAGGCCGAGGAGGTTGAGCCGGACCGCGGCGCGCGGGTGGTGGCAGGCGAGCTCCGCCTCGGCGCGCGCCACCAGCCGCTCGTTCTCCGCCTCCACCAGCCGGTCGGCGCCGCGGCCGACGAGGGCCAGCGGGGCGCAGACCAGGACCGCGCCCAGCGCGACGGCGGCGGTGACCCCGGTCCCGAGCGCCTGGCCGGCGAGGACGGCGCCGGCGGCGATGGCCGCGGTGGCGAGCGACTCGTGGACCGGCAGCGCCGCCCCGAGGTTCACGGCGCCGAGCCAGAGCAGCTCCAGCGGCGGGGCGACGAAGAGCCCGCCCCGCAGATCGCCGAGCGCGAGCCCGGCGAGCGGGGCGAGGGCGATCGGCCGCGAGAGCATGGCCTGCAGGAAGCCCTTCCGCTCGACGGCGGCGAAGCCCGCGAGGGCGCCGAGGAGGAGGTAGCGCACGGCTTTCCAGCTTACCCCGGATGGGCCGCGAGGTACCTGCGCTCCAGCTCGGTCAGCCCGATGGGGGGCTCCGTGGGGAGGGCCCGCGCCTCGATCCGGAAGCCGGCGTCGGCGAGCCGGCGGAGCAGCGCCAGCTCGAGCTCGCCGAGGTAGACCGAGGGGGTGAGCGCCCGCCGGCCGGCGGCGAAGTGGACGTTCCCGAGGTTCACCACCGGCGCCATCGCCGGGGTGAGGCCGAGCCCGGTCGCCTCGAGCACCGAGGCGACCTCGCGGACGAGGACCAGGACGGGGGCGGCGGCGGCGGCGAGCGCCGGGAAGTCGACGGCGGCGATGGCCGAGATCCGGGCCTCCACCCCGGCCGGCAGGCAGAGGGTCATGGCGGCGCGGGCGAGCGGGTTCCCGGCGGCGGCGTCGTCGGCCACCACCACCGTGCGCGCCCCGAGCCGCGGGATCCAGGCCTCCAGCACCTGCCCGTGGAGCAGCCGGTTGTCGACGCGTACGAGCGGGATCACCGGGGAGCGGGGGGGGCGCGCGCCGCTAGCGGCGGGCCGGCTGGGCGCGGGCCCGGAGGAGGGCGCTCGCCAGGGTGATGTTCTTCTGCCCGGCGGCGGCGGCCAGCTCGGCGGCGGCGGCCAGCGGCTCGGCGCGGGCGCTCGCCAGCTTGAGGAGCATGGGCAGGTTCACGCCGGTCACCACCTCGATCTTCTCGTCGAGGAAGGTGAGGGCCAGGTTGGCCGGGGTGCCGCCGAACATGTCGGTGAGGACCAGGACGCCGTCGCCGGCGTCCACCTCGGCGATGGCGCCGCCGAGCCGCGCGCGGGCGTCGTCCACCGACGCGTGGGCGTCCACCGACACGGCGGCGGCCCGCTCCAGCGGGCCGACGACGCCGGCGACGGTCTCGAGGAGGGCGGCGGCGAGGGGGCCGTGGGTGGCGACGACGAGGCCGATCATGGCGGGGCGGGAACCTACTCCTTCTCGACGTCGCGGTGCCAGAGGCGGATGCGCTGCCCGCCCGCCTCGAGCCGCCGGGCGAGCTCCCCGGCGATGGCGACCGAGCGGTGCTTCCCGCCGGTGCAGCCGATGGCGACGGTCAGGTAGCTCTTCCCCTCGGCGCGGTAGCGCGGGAGGAGGAAGCCCCCCAGCTCCACGATCCGGTCGAGGAAGGCGGCGGCGTCGGGCTGGCCGAGGACGAAGTCGCGGACCGCCGGGTCGGTCCCGGGGAGCGGGCGCAGCCCGGGGACGAAGTAGGGGTTCGGGAGGAAGCGGACGTCGAGGACCAGGTCGGCGTGGGCCGGGAGGCCGAAGCGGAAGCCGAAGGAGACGACGGTGACGCCGAGCTGGGCCCCCTCCCCGCCCACGAACCGCCGCGCCACCAGCCGCTTCAGGTCGTGGACGTTGAGGGTGGTGGTGTCGACCACCTCGTCGGCGATCGCCCGGAGGCCGGCGAGGGCCCGGCGCTCGGCGGCGATCCCGTCGGGGACCGACTCCCCCTCCCCGGCGAGCGGGTGGCGCCGGCGGGTCTCGGAGTAGCGGCGGACGAGCGACTCGTCGGAGGCGTCGAGGAAGAGGACGGTCAGCTCGACCCCGCGGGCGCGCAGCTCGCCGATGATCCGGGGGGCCTCGCCGAGGAAGCGGGCGTCGCGGGCGTCGACCACCGCCGCCAGGCGCCAGACCTCGCCGGCGGTGTGGCCGGAGAGGTCGATGAGCCGCTCCAGGAGGACGATGGGGAGGTTGTCGACGCAGTAGTGGCCGGCGTCCTCCAGCGCGCGCAGCGCGGTGCTCTTCCCCGAGCCGGAGACGCCGGTGAGGATGACCACCTGCTGGGCGCCGGGCGCGGTCACTCGACGTCCGTCGCGCCGGGCCGGAGGCCCGGGGAGAGGGCGATGGCGCGGTTGAGCCGCTCCTGGAACTCGCGCGCCGAGTGGTGGCCCTGGAGCTTCAGCAGGTGGTTGCGGGCCGCCACCTCGATGATGGTGGTCATGTTGCGCCCCGGCCGGACCGGCACCTGGAGGAGCGGCACGTCCACGTCGAGGATCCGGTGGGTGCGCTCGTCCACGCCGAGCCGGTCGTACTCCACCGTCGGGTCCCACTCCACCAGCTCGAGGACGATCTCGATCTTCTTGCGGTCGCGGATGGCGGCGACGCCGAAGAGGTCCTTGATGTTGATGATCCCCAGGCCGCGGATCTCCATGTGGTGCTTGATGATCTCGCTGCCGGCGCCGAAGACGGCGTCGGCCGTCTTGCGCTTCACGTCGATGATGTCGTCGGCGACGAGCCGGTGGCCGCGCATGACCAGGTCGAGGGCGATCTCGCTCTTGCCGATGCCGCTCTTGCCGAGGAGGAGGATGCCGACGCCGAAGACGTCGAGCAGGACGCCGTGCATCGAGGTCTGCGCGGTGAGGACGTCCTCGAGGTAGTCCTGGATCTGCTCGATGAAGGTGGAGGAGATGTGCGGGGTGCGCAGGAGCGGCACCCCGGCCTCGTCGGCGGCGGCGAGGAGCTCCGGCGTCGGCTCGAGCCCCTTGGTGATGACCAGGCAGCTCACGTCCTGGGTGAGGAACCCGCGGAGCATCGCCGACGCCTGGGGGACCGGCAGCGTCCGGAGGAAGGACATCTCGGTGTTGCCGAAGACCTGGACCCGCTCGCGGTGGAGGTACTCGGTGAAGCCGGCGAGGACGAGCCCCGGCTTCTGGATGCGGGTGGAGCTGATCCGGCGGGAGAGCCCCTGCTTGCCCGCCGCGAGGGTGAGCCGCAGGTCGAAGGTCTTGTCGTCGAGGAGGGCACCGACGCGGATGGCGTCCATCGGCCGCGAGTCTACCCGCGTTCCCGCGCGGGCCGCCACTCGCGGGCGCGCGGTCGGGCCGGGCCGGGCGAGGGGCGTCGTG
>JAJXSQ010000094.1 GCA_021784495.1 Myxococcales bacterium
CGGTGGGTGGCCACCACCGCCGCGAGGTGCTCGCCGGTGGCGCTCCCGGCGGCGGCGGCGATCGCCTCCGGGGTCCCCTCGGCGATCACCCGCCCGCCCTCGCCGCCCCCCTCCGGGCCGAGGTCGACCACCCAGTCGGCGCACTTGATCACGTCGAGGTTGTGCTCGATCACCACCACCGAGTTGCCCGCGTCGACGAGCCGGTCGAGGACCTGGAGGAGCCGGCGCACGTCCTCGAAGTGGAGGCCGGTGGTCGGCTCGTCGAGGATGTAGAGCGTCTGCCCGGTGCCGACCCGGGCCAGCTCGCGCGAGAGCTTGATCCGCTGGGCCTCGCCGCCGGAGAGCGTGGGGGAGGGCTGGCCGAGCTTCAGGTAGCCGAGGCCGACGTCCTCGAGCGTCCGGAGGACGCGGACGATCTCGCGGTGGGTCGCGAAGTGCTCCATCGCCTCGGCGATCGAGAGGTCGAGCACCTCGGCGACGTTCCGCCCCTTGAACTGGACCCGGAGCGTCGCCTCGTTGAAGCGCTTGCCCTGGCAGACCTCGCAGGGGACGAGCACGTCGGCGAGGAAGTGCATCTCGACGAGCTTCATCCCGTCGCCCTGGCAGGCCTCGCAGCGCCCCCCCTTCACGTTGAAGCTGAAGCGGCCGGGCTGGTAGCCGAAGGCCCGGGCCTCGGGCGTCTGGGCGAAGACCTCCCGGATCAGGTCGAAGACCTTGGTGTAGGTCGCCGGGTTGGAGCGCGGGGTCCGCCCGATCGGCTGCTGGTCGATGTCGATGAGCTTGTCGATCCGCTCGGCGCCGGAGAGGCCGTCGAAGGCCCCCGGGGCCTCGCGGGTGCCGTGGAGGAGCCGGGAGAGGGCCGGCCGCAGCACCGCGTTCACCAGCGTCGACTTGCCGGCGCCGGAGACGCCGGTCACCGCGACGAGCCGCCCGAGCGGGAAGGCGACGGTGACGTCCTTCAGGTTGTTGGCCCGCGCGCCGCGCACCACCACCGCGCCCCGGTCCTCGGCGCGCCGCCGCGCCGGCAGCGGGATCTCCCGGCGGCCGGCGAGGTAGGCGCCGGTGAGCGACGCCGGGTCGGCCCGGACCTGCGCCGGCGTCCCCTGGCTCACCACCTGCCCGCCGTGGGCCCCGGCGCCGGGGCCGAAGTCGACGATCCAGTCGGCCTCGGCCATCGTCTCCTCGTCGTGCTCGACGACGATGACCGAGTTCCCGATGTCGCGCAGCCGCTTCAGCGTCGCCAGCAGCTTGCCGTTGTCGCGCTGGTGGAGCCCGATCGAGGGCTCGTCGAGGATGTAGATCACCCCGGTGAGCTCGGAGCCCATCTGCGAGGCCAGGCGGATCCGCTGGCTCTCGCCGCCGGAGAGCGACGGCCCCGGCCGCTCGAGGGTGAGGTAGCCGAGGCCGACGTCGAGGAGGAAGCGGAGCCGGTTGCGGATCTCCTTGAGCAGCTCCTCGGCGATGGTCGCCTGCTGGCCGGAGAGCCCCAGCGCCCCGAGCCAGGCGTGCGCCTCGGCGATGGTGAGGCGCGACAGCTCCACGATGCCGCGGCCGCGGACCTTCACCGCGCGGCTCTCCGGCCGGAGCCGCTCGCCGCCGCAGGCGGTGCAGGGCTTGTCGGAGAAGTAGCGCAGGTAGTGGCGCCGCATCGCCTCGGAGGTCGTGGCCTTCAGCCGCCGCTCGAGCTGGTGGACCACCCCCTCCCACTCGAGGCGCGCGCGCGCGCCGCCGGCGGCGGCGGTGCCGTGGAGCACCGTCTCCCGGTCGCGGCGGGGGAGGTCGCGCCAGGGGGTGTCGAGGTCGAGCCGGAGCGAGCGCGCCAGGTGCTCGACGAACTCGAAGGTCCAGCCCTCGCCCCGCTCCATCCCCGAGGCCCAGGGGTCGACCGCGCCCTCGCGGATGGTGAGCGACGGGTCGGGGATGATCAGCTCGGGGTCCATCTCGGCCCGGGTGCCGAGCCCCTGGCACTCCGGGCAGGAGCCGAGGGGGCTGTTGAAGGAGAACTGCTGCGGGGCGAGCTCGCCGAAGGAGAGGCCGCAGGCGTGGCAGGCGCTCTGCTCGGAGAAGAAGCGGTCGTGGCGCTTGTACCCCTCGGGGTCGATCCCCGGGCCGACCTGCTGCTCCCGCGCCGCCTCGGCGACCACCAGCGTCCCCTTCCCCTCGCGGAGCGCGGTCTCCACCGAGTCGGTGAGGCGGGCGCGGATGCCCGGCTTCACCACCAGGCGGTCGACCACCAGCTCGATGTCGTGCTTCAGCTTCTTGTCGAGCGCGAGCCGCTCGGAGAGCGGGTGGATGGTGCCGTCGACCCGGACCCGGGCGAAGCCCCGGTGGGCGGCGTCCCCGAGCAGCTCCCGGTACTCCCCCTTCCGGTTCTGCACCAGCGGGGCGAGCACGAGGAGCCGCGAGCCCTCGGGCATCGCCTCGATCGCCTCGACGATCTGCTGCGAGGTCTGCTTGCCGACCGGCCGCCCGCAGGAGGGGCAGTGCTGCACGCCGATCGACGCGTAGAGCACCCGGAGGTAGTCGTGGACCTCGGTGATGGTCCCGACCGTCGACCGGGGGTTGTTCGAGGCGGCCTTCTGCTCGATCGAGATGGTGGGCGAGAGGCCGCGGATGGTGTCGTAGCGGGGCTTCTCCATCTGGCCGAGGAACTGCCGCGCGTAGGACGAGAGCGACTCGACGTAGCGCCGCTGCCCCTCGGCGTAGAGGGTGTCGAAGGCGAGCGAGCTCTTCCCGGAGCCCGAGACGCCGGTGAAGACCACCAGCTTCTTCTTCGGGATCTCGAGGGTGACCGACCGGAGGTTGTGCTCGCGCGCCCCCTTGACGACGATCGACTCGGGCTCGCTCATGGGAGCGTCTTCTTAACGCGGCCCGCGCCGGCGGGCCAGGGTGGCCGGCCGGGCACCCTTCCGCGCCCGGCCCGGAGGTGGTACGACCCGCCGGGCGATGGCGAGCCACGGCGCGGCGACCGCCTCCTCCCGGGCCCGGGCCCGCGTCCTCCTCTTCGGCGCCGGCCTCCTCTTCGGCCTCGCCGCGGTCCTGGCCCGGCTCGCGACGGCCGGCGGGATGAGCGGCGGGCAGGCCACCTTCGCCCGGTTCGTCGTCGGGCTGGTCGCGATCTCCCTCGTCTTCCTGGCCCGCCCCGGGGCCTTCCGGGCGCGCAACCTCCCCCTCCTGGCGGCGCGCGGCCTGTTCGGCGGCCTGGCGGCGCTCCTCTACTTCCAGGCGATCGCCCGCATCCCGGCCGGGGAGGCGACCCTCCTCAACAACACCTTCCCGATCTGGGCGGTGATCATCTCCTTCGCCGTCCTCGGCGAGCGGCCGACGATCCACCTCGCGCTCGCGCTCGCGGTGGCGAGCGCCGGCGTCTTCCTCGCGCTCGGCGGCGGGCGGCTCCCGCGCGCGCTGGGGGCGGGGGAGCTCCTGGCGATCGCCTCGGCGGTGCTCGCCGGCGCGGCGGTCACCACCATCCGCGCGCTCCGGGCCGACCACGGCTCCCCGATCGTCTTCTTCGCCTTCACGCTCGGCTCGCTGCTCGTCTCCGCGCCGTCGGCGCTGGCGCCCTGGCCCACCGCGCCGCTCCCCTGGGTCGCCGCCGCCGGGGTGGGGGTCGTCGCCTTCCTCGCGCAGCTCAGCATGACCGAGGCCTACGGGGCCCTCTCGGTCGCCGAGGCGGCGATCTGGCAGCAGCTCACCCCCCTGGCCAGCTTCGTCCTGGCGCTCGCCATCGGCGAGCGGCTGACCCCGGTGGCGCTGGTCGGGGTGCTGATCGGCGTCTCCGGCGTCGCCTACG
Source organism: Myxococcales bacterium (assembly GCA_021784495.1). GTDB lineage: Bacteria > Myxococcota > Myxococcia > Myxococcales > Anaeromyxobacteraceae > JADKCZ01. Next base: position 3,794 of record JAJXSQ010000094.1, read on the forward strand.
GCGCGCTGCTGGGCCACCGGCCGCGCGCGGGCTCCCCGCCGGCGCTCCGCGAGGCGGCGGCCGGCCTCCCCGCCGAGGAGCCGTGATCTCGCCCGGACCGCGCCTCCGGGCCCGCGCCCTGCTGCTCGTCTCGGCCGTCTGCTTCGGCCTCATGGCGGTCCTGGCGCGCCGGCTCTCCGCCGGCGACGGGCGCTTCACCGCCGGCCAGCTGGCGGTCGTCCGGTTCGCCCTCGGCGCCGCCTTCTCGCTCGCCGCCTTCCGGCTCCGGCCGGGGCTGTACGCCCCGCGCCGCCGCCGGCTCCTCTGGCTCCGCGGCCTCTCCGGCGGGATCGTCGTGGTGCTCTACTTCCTCGCCCTGGCGCGGATCCCGGCCGGTGAGGCGGGGATCATCTACAACCTGTTCCCCGTGCTGGCGACGCTCTTCGCCGTCCCCGCCTTCGGCGAGCGGCCGACCGTCCACCTCCTCCTCGGGCTGGCGCTGGCCACCCTCGGGGTCTTCCTGGTGCTCGGGCGCGGCGCCCGGGGGTTCTCCCTCGGCCCCGGCGAGCTGCTCGCCGCCGGCGCGGCGCTGTTCGCGGCCCTCTCGGCGGTGTCGATCCGGGCGATGCGCTCCACCGACAACTCGGCGACGATCTTCTTCTACTTCTGCCTGGGCGGCCTGCCCGTGGCCGCGCCGTTCGCCCTCGACCCCTGGCCGCACGCCCCCTCGACCTGGGCGCTCGCCGCGCTCATGGCGCTCGCCGCCTGGGGGGGGCAGCTCTTCATGGCCGAGGCGTACGGCCCGCTCGCGATCGGCGAGGCGTCGGTCTGGCTCCAGCTCACCCCGATCGCCCAGGCGCTCCTCGCCGTCCCGCTCCTCTCCGAGCGGCTCTCCGGCGCGTCGGTCGCCGGCGTGGCGCTCGGGGCCGCCGGGGTGGCCTGGGCGACGGCGCGCGGGAGCCGCCGGGTCGCCCGCTGACGCGGCGCCCCGAGGGGAGGGTGGTCGGCGCGCGACCTCGCGCGCTAAGGTCGCCCCGACCCCCACGCCGGCCGGAGACCCCGCATGCGCCCGCTCGCCGCCGCCCTCGCCGTCGCCCTCGCCCTCCCGGTCCCTGCCCTCGCGCGCGGCGTCGCCGGGGTGGAGGTGCCGGAGAGCGCCACCCTCTCCGGCCAGCCGCTCACGCTGAACGGCGCCGGGATCCGGCGGAAGTTCTTCGTCCAGGTCTACGTCGGCGCGCTCTACCTGCCGGCGCGCACCGGCGACGCGGCGGCGATCCTCGCGGCCGACGCGCCCTGGCTCGTCTCGATGACCTTCCGGCGCGACGTCGACAAGGAGAAGATCCTCGAGGCCTTCCGCGAGTCGTTCGAGCGCAACTCCGAGTCCGAGCTCGCGCAGCTCCTCCCCGGCCTCGCCAGGTTCGGCGAGGTCCTCCCGGATCTCTCCTCGGGGCAGGTGCTGACCGTCGACTACCGGCCGGGGATCGGGACGACGCTCACCGCCCCGGGCGGCGCCGCGGTCACCGTCCCCGGTCGCGCCTTCGGCGTGGCCATCCTGCGCAGCTGGCTCGGCGACCGGCCGGCCGACGACGACCTGAAGAAGGCGATGCTCGGGCGATGATCCCCGGGGACGGGGGCGCGGCGCCCGGCGCCCCGGCCGCGGCGCTGGTCGTGCTGGTGACCGCGCCGAGCGCCGAGGTCGCGGCGGGGCTGGCGCGCGCGCTCGTCGAGGCGCGGCTGGCCGCCTGCGGCAGCGTCCTCCCGGGGATCCACTCGATCTACCGCTGGGAGGGGCGGGTGGAGGAGGCGGGCGAGGCGCTCCTCCTCCTCAAGACCACCCGGGAGCGCTTCGCCGCGCTCCGGGAGGAGCTGCTGCGGCGCCACCCCTACGCGGTCCCGGAGATCCTGGCCCTGCCGGTGGAGCAGGGGAGCGCCGCCTACCTGGCCTGGCTCGCCGAGGCGACCGGCTGACGGGCGGGCCCCCCCCGCGGCACGCCCCGCTACTGCCGGCGGCGGCCGCCGCCGAGGAGCTGCAGGAGGGCCAGGAACAGGTTGATGAAGTCGAGGTAGAGCGACAGCGCGCCGGAGATCGGCGCGGCCGCCATGGTGGCGCCGCCGGCGCGGGCGAAGGCCCGCAGCTTCTGGGTGTCGTAGGCGGTGAGGCCGGTGAAGACCAGCACCGCGGCGCAGGAGACGATGAAGTCCATCATCGCGCTCTGCAGGAACATGTTCACCAGGCTCGCGATCACGATCCCGATGAGCCCCATGAAGAGGAACGACCTCCAGCTCGTCAGGTCGCGCCGGGTCACCGTTCCGTAGACGCTCATGGCGCCGAAGGTGGCGGCGGTGACGCCGAAGGCGAGGGCCACGGTCGCCCCGGCGTAGACCAGGAGCAGGGTGGAGAGGGTGAGGCCGTTGAGCGCCGAGTAGAGGAGGAAGAGCCCGCCGGCGGCCGGCGCGGAGAGCCGCCCGACCATCGCCGAGATCGCGAAGACGAGCCCGAGCTCGGCGAACATCAGCACGTAGAAGACCATCCGGTGGTCGCGGACCATCTCCAGCGCCATCCCGGAGGAGGCGAAGACCCAGGCGACCCCGGCGGTCACCAGCAGGCCGAGGGTCATCCAGCGGTAGACCGCGGCGATGAAGGCGTGCTCGGTGGTGTCGACCTGGTAGGGCGCGACCCGGGGGCGGGACTGGACCGTGATGGGCGGCTGGCGGGGGCTGTCGAAGGGCATGGCCATCTCCTAACACGGGCGCCGGCTCACTTCTTCCGGAAGAGCGCCTCGAGGGCGTCGCGCGGGTCCTCGGCCGGGGGCGGCGCCTCGCCGAAGAGGGCGGCCAGCGCGTCGCGCGCCCCGGGAGAGGCGCGGCGGCGGCGCGCGGCGCCGTCGCCCAGCTGGAACAGCTCGCAGGGGTTCGACGCCTCCTTGTCGACCACCCGGTCGGCGTGGGGCTCGCGGCACTCGTTCCCGGCGGTCGGATCGTGGTGGCGGCAGTTGATGCAGGCGTGGAGGTCGGCGTCGCACTCGGGGCAGGTCGTCCGGCGCCCGATGGGACCGTCGAAGCGCAGGATCGCCCCGCAGCCGTGGCAGGAGGTGGCCATGCGGCTATCATGGCCCGGCGCCCCGGGGGCGTTCAATGCGCGAGCCGGTCCCCTTCGGCAGGTACCTCCTCCTCGAGCGGATCGCCGTCGGGGGGATGGCCGAGATCTGGCTGGCGATCGCGCGCGACGCCCCGGCGCGGCGGCTCGCGGTGAAGCGGCTCCTGCCGACGGTGGCCGACGACCCGGAGCTGGTCGCCCTCTTCGCCGCCGAGGCGCGGATCGGCGCGCGGCTCCGCCACCCGGGGATCGTCCCGGTCCTCGACGCGGGGCGGGTGGGGGCGGCGCACTACCTGGCGATGGACTTCGTCCCGGGCACCGATCTGCGGGCCCTCCTCGCCGCGCTCCGCGCCGCGCGGGCGTCGATGCCGGTGGAGCTCGCCTGCCTGGTGGTGGCGCGCGCCGCCGAGGCGGTCGACCACGCCCACCGCGCCGGGGACGCGGCCGGCCCGCTGGTCCACGGCGATCTCTCCCCGGCGAACCTGCTCCTCGGCCTCGACGGCGCGGTCCGGGTGATCGACTTCGGCGTCGCCCGGGCCGCGCTCGAGCGCCACCGCGAGGGGACGGCGCTGCGCGGGAAGCTCGGATACCTCGCGCCGGAGCAGGCGGCGGGCGGGCCGGTCGATCCCCGGGCGGACGTCTTCTCGCTGGGGGCCGTCCTCCACGAGGCGCTCGCCGGGGAGCGGCTCTTCCGCGGCCCGTCGGGCCTCGCGACCCTGCACCGGGTGCGCACCGCCCGGATCGACCCGCCGTCGGCGCGGCGACCGGGCCTGCCGGCGGCGCTCGACGCCCTGGTGCTCCGGGCGCTGCGGCGGGAGCCGGCCGAGCGCCCCGGGTCGGCGGCGCTCCTGGCGGAGGCGCTCGCCCCGTTCGCCGCGGGGGGCTCGGCCGCGGCGCTC
>JAJXSQ010000095.1 GCA_021784495.1 Myxococcales bacterium
CGGCGGAGGCCCGCGGCGCGACAGAGCTCCAGGAGGCGCGGCGGGCGGGCGAGGCCGCCGCCGGCGCCCTCGCCGCCCGGACCGCCGAGCTCGCCGCGGCGACCGCCCGGGCCACCGAGGCGGAGCGCGAGGTCGAGCGGCTCGAGACCGAGCTGGTCGTCGCGCGCGGCGAGGTGGACGGCGCCCGCTCCGAGGTCGAGAAGCGGAGCGCGGAGCTGAAGCGCCGCATCGGCGAGCTCGAGGCGGCCAACGGCCGCAACGAGGAGCGGGTGGTGCGCGCCTACGTGAAGATCAAGGGCGACGAGAAGGCCCGCGACAAGGCGCGGAAGGCCCTGGCCATCGCGCAGCAGCTCCTCGACGAGGGGCTCCCGGCCGAGCCGGAGCGGCGCCCCGCCGGCGCGCCTACTTCTTCTCCATCCCCGCCCGCGACGCCTGCTCCTTCTTCATCATGAACGCCTTCGCCTGGGCCTGGATCGTCTGGGGGACGTTCCGGTCGCGGGCCAGGTCCTTGATGTCCCGCTCCTGCAGGGTGAGGAGCATCTTGAGGGCGGTCGGCAGCGGGACCTTCGGGTTCTTCACCAGCGACAGCTTGATCCCGTAGGTCTTGGTGAAGTCCCGGTTCGAGTAGATGTAGCGCAGGACGTCGGCGTTCACCGTCCGCGAGTTGGCGATCGAGAGGATCTCCCCGTCGGTGATCCGGGGGCTCGTCGCCGCGGCCATGCAGACCAGCTTGTTGGAGTCGCGGAGGAGGAGCGTCCGCGCCTCCTTGTTGCCGAGCGTCGCCAGCTTGACCTTCTCGGCCACCGACATCCGCGTGACCCGCTGGGTGATCGTCAGCTTCCGCCGCGAGACCTCCTCGGCCTCGGGACCGCCCGCGCTCCCCGGCGGCGGCGCGCCCCCCTCCGCCCGCTCCTCGGCGAGGTCCTCGCGGAACTCGACCATCAGCGTGGCCGCCGTCTCGTCGGCGGGCGCCGCCGTCGGATCGACCCCGTGGACCCGCCGGTGGGCGGCGACGAGCTGCGGCACGTCGAGGAGGGTCAGGCCGTTGCGGACGCAGAAGTCGCAGGCGCCGTCGACCGTCGACGCGAGCGCGTTCGGGTTCTGGCAGAGCCCGCGGATGATCGCGTCGTGGCGCAGGAGCCGGAGCTCGTTCTGGCGGATGATCTCGCCGACCCGCTGCGACGCCGCGAGCGCGATCCGCGCGATCGTCTCGTCGGGGGTCGCGGCGTTCAGCACCACGAGCTCGACCGCCGCCTCCACCCCCGCGAACCGCTCGGCGAGCCAGTCGAGCACCGGGCCGCGCGCCCCCTCGGAGCGGAGCGCGACGCCGTAGATCCGGTCGGGCAGCCCCGCCGCGGTCTGCGCCGCCGTCGCCGCCACGGTCGGATCGGGATCGAAGGAGAGGAGGAAGAGGAGCGTCACCAGGTCGACCGGCGCCACCGCCGGCACGAGCCCCTTCGCCCCCATGAGGCGCAGCGGCACCGGCGCCTGCGCGTCGGCGTGCTTCTGCAGCGGCCTGGGGAGGACGTCGAGCGGGAGGGGGCGGTCGGGCACGGCCGGGGCTCGGGGCGGGGCGCTCAGCGGTTCCGCTCGTGGATGATCCGGAGCCCGTCCAGGGTCAGGTGCTCGTCGACCTCGGAGATGGCGGTGGAGAGGCCGGCGACGAGCGGGGCGAGCCCTCCCGTGGCCACCACCTTGGGCGCGAACCCGAGCTCCGCCGCCATGCGCCCGCAGATCCCGTCCACCATCCCCACGTACCCGTACACCAGGCCGCTCTGGATCGAGGCCACGGTGTTGCGCCCGACCACCTGCGGCGGGCGGGCGAACTCCACGCGCGGCAGCTTCGACGCGCTGCGGAAGAGCGCCTCCATGGAGATGGCGACCCCCGGGCAGATCGCGCCCCCGAGGTACTCGCCGCGGGGGGAGACCGCGTCGAAGGTGGTCGCGGTCCCGAAGTCGACGACCACCAGCCCGGTCCGCCAGCGCTCGTGGGCGGCCACCGCGTTCACCACGCGGTCGGCCCCGACCTCGCGGGGGTTCTCGTAGAGGATGGGCATCCCGGTCTTGATCCCCGGCCCGACGAAGAGCGGCTCCCGCCCGAAGTAGCGGCTGGCCATCTGCTGGATGGCCAGCGAGAGCGGGGGGACGACGCTCGACACCGCGACGGCGTCGACCTCCGCCGGGTCGAGGCCGGAGAAGGCGAAGAGCTGCCGGAGGAGGATGCCGGTCTCGTCGGCGGTGCGGCCCTGGCTGGTCTCGATCCGCCAGTGCTGGCGCAGGGTGGATCCCTCGAAGACCCCGAGGACGGTGTTGGTGTTGCCGACGTCGATGGCGAGGAGCACGGCGCGAGCCTAGCCGCGCCTCCCGGGAGGGTCAACGAGCCCCGCGGGCGACCGCGCCGCGGCGACCGGGTCAGCGCCGCGGGCGGAGGAGCGCCACGTCGCCGGCCAGGACCCGCTCGAGCCCCGCCGCGGTCCGGACCAGCAGGGCCCCGGTGGCGTCGATCTCCTCCGCCACGCCGACGAGCTCGCCGCCGTCGGTCCGGACCGCGACCCGCTGGCCGAGGGTCACCGACCGCTCGCGCCACGCCGCGCGGATCGGCTCGAAGCCCTGCTCGGCGTGCAGGTCGACCCAGTCCTCGAGGAGGGTCAGGCAGGCGGCGAGGAGCAGGGCCCGCGGCGCCGGCTGGCCGCGCTCGAGCAGCACGCTCGTCGCCTCCTCGCGGAGCGGCTCCGGGAAGTCCTCGCGCCGGGAGTTCACGTTGACCCCGACGCCGATCACCACCCACTGGACCCGGTCGGCCTCGGCGGCCATCTCGGTGAGGATGCCGGCGATCTTCCGCCCGCCCGCGAGCAGGTCGTTCGGCCACTTGATCCCCGCCTCGACGCCGGCCTGCCGGAGGGCGTCGCAGATCGCGACCGCGGCGACGAGCGTCAGCTCGGGGGCGCGCGCCGGCGGGAGCGCCTCGGGCCGCAGGATCACCGAGAAGGAGACCCCCTGGCCGGCGGCGCTGGACCAGCTCCGCCCCCGCCGGCCGCGGCCGGCCGTCTGCCGCTCGGCGACGACCACCTCGCCGTGGCCGGCCCCCCCCTCGGCCAGCTGCTTCGCGCGATCGCTCGTCGAGCCGAGCTCCTCGTGGCAGTGGAGCACCTGCCCGAGGTCGTGGGTCGCGAGGAGCGGCCGGATCTCGAGCGCGCGCAGCCGGTCCGGGATCTCGACGAGCCGGTAGCCGCGGGACGCGACGGCGTCGATCCGGTAGCCCTGGGCGCGCAGCCCCTCGACGTGCTTCCAGACCGCGGCCCGGGTCAGCCCGAGCTTGTCGCTGATCGCCTCGCCGGAGACCACCTCGTCGCCGGCCTCCGCCAGGAAGGCCAGGACCAGCTCCTCGCTCGCGCCCGGGGCGGGATCGGTCATGGCGCGCGGCTCACCCGAGCTCCAGGGAGATGTCGACCGCCCTCGCCGAGTGGGTGACGGCGCCCATGGAGACGAAGTCGACGCCGGTGGCCGCCACCCGCGGCAGCCGCTCGAGGGTCATGTTCCCGGAGGCCTCGAGGAGGACGCGGCCGGCGGCGCGGCGGACGGCGGCGGCGATGCCGGCGTCGTCCATGTTGTCGAGCAGCACCAGGTCGGCCCCGGCGCCGATGGCCGCGTCGAGCCCGGCCAGGTCGGTCACCTCGACCTCGACGCGGAGGAGGGCCCCGGCGCGCGCGCGCGCGCGCCGGACCGCCTCGGCGACCCCGCCGCAGGCGGCGACGTGGTTGTCCTTCACCAGGATGCCGTCGCCGAGCGAGCGCCGGTGGTTGGTGCCGCCCCCGGCGCGGACCGCCTCCTTCTCGAGGAGGCGGAACCCCGGCGTCGTCTTCCGGGTGTCGAGGAGGCGCGTCCGCCCCCCCCCGGCGGCGAGCGCGTCCACGGCGCGCCGGGTCGCGGTCGCGACGCCGGAGAGCCGCTGGAGGAAGTTGAGCGCGGTCCGCTCGGCGCCGAGGAGCGCCCGCACCGGCCCCTCGGCCTCGCCGAACCAGGTCCCGGCGGCGACCGCGGCGCCGTCGGCGGCGGAGAACCGGCAGCCGGCGCCGAGCCGCTCGAAGACCGCGCGCGCCACCGCGGTGCCGGCGAGGACCAGCCCCTCCTTGGCCAGGAAGCGGGCCGCGCCGCTGTGCGCGGGATCGATCGTGGCCTCGCTGGTGACGTCGCCGAGGAGGAGGTCCTCCTCGATCGCCAGGTCGACGAGCCGGGCCGCGTGGGGGGAGAGCCGCTCCATCGCCGTCACCTCCCCGCGCCGTCCCCGCCGGCGAGCACCGCGCGGTGACGGGTGAGCTTCTCCCGCGCCTCGCGCAGCGCGGCGGCGCGGGCGCGATCCTTCTCGACCACCTCGGCCGGCGCCCGCTCGACGAAGCTCGGGGTGGCGAGCTTCCGCTCGAGCCCGGCGAGGTCGCCGTCGACCCGCGCGACCTCCCGATCGATCCGGGCGGTCTCGGCGGCGAGGTCGATCACCCCGGCCAGGGGCACCCGCACCTCGAAGCCGTCGCCGACCCCGACCGCCGACTGGGGGACCGGCGGGGTGGAGGCCCCGGGGTGGAAGACCAGCCGGGCGGCGTTGACCAGGCGGGCGATCCGCCGGTCCTCGCCGGCGGCGACGAGCGCGAGGGTCGCCGGATCGGCGACCGCGACGTGGACCGGCTCCCCCTGGCCGAGGGGGGTCTTGAAGGCGACGTTCATCTCCCCGCGGATGTTCCGGATCGCCTCGACGATCCCGAGGATCGGCGCGAAGGCCCGCTCCGAGCCCTCGTCGACCGGCCCGACGGCGGGGAAGCGGCCGTCCAGGATCGAGGCGGGCCAGGCGTCGGCCCGCACCCGGGCGCGCAGGACGTGCCAGAGCTCCTCGGTGATGAACGGCATGAACGGGTGGAGGAGCAGGCAGGAGGTCGAGAGGCAGCGGACCAGCACGGCGCGGGTGGCGGCGCGCGCCGCCTCGTCCTCGCCGCCGAGGGCCTCCTTGGCCAGCTCGATGTACCAGTCGCAGAGCTCGTGCCAGACGAAGCGGTAGACCGCCCCGGCGGCGTCGTTGAAGCGGTAGGCCTCGAGCGCCTCGACCGTGTCGTTCACCGCCCGCTGGAGGCGGGCCAGGATCCACCGATCGGCGGGCGAGCGCCCGGCCGGCGCCGCCCCGCCCCGCTCGACGTGATCGCCGAGGTTCATCAGGGCGAAGCGCGAGGCGTTCCAGAGCTTGTTGGCGAAGGCCCGGTAGCCCTCGATCCGCTCGGTGGCGAGCTTGATGTCCCGGCCCTGGGCGGTGAGCGCGGCGAGGGTGAAGCGGAGCGCGTCGGCCCCGTACTTCGCGGTGATGTCGAGGGGATCGATCACGTTCCCCTTGGTCTTCGACATCTTCTGGCCCTTGGCGTCCCGCACCATCGGGTGCAGGTAGACGGTGCGGAACGGGACCTCCCCCATGAAGTGGATGCCCATCATCATCATCCGCGCGACCCAGAAGAAGATGATGTCGTGCCCGGTCTCCATCACCGAGGTCGGGTAGAAGGTCCGGAGGGTCTCGGTCCGCTCCGGCCAGCCCATGGTGGAGAAGGGCCAGAGGGCGGAGGAGAACCAGGTGTCGAGGACGTCCTCGTCCTGGCGGAGCCGGACCTCTCCGCAGGTGGCGCAGGCCGAGGGGGTCTCGCGCGCCACCGTGACGTGCCCGGCCTCGCAGTACCAGGCCGGGATCTGGTGCCCCCACCAGAGCTGGCGGCTGATGCACCAGTCGTGGATGTTCCGCATCCACGCGTTGTAGGTGTTGGTCCAGCCCTCGGGGACGAAGCGGACGCGCCCCTGCTCGACCGCCTCGATGGCCGGGGCCGCGAGCGGCGCGATCCGGACGTACCACTGGTCGGAGAGGAGCGGCTCCAGCACGGTCTGCGAGCGCTGGCAGCGGCCGAGCGCCATGGGGTTGGGCCTCGACCCGCGCGCCAGCCCCCGCTCCTCGAGGAGGCGCTTCACCTCCCGGCGGGCCTCGAAGCGGTCCAGGCCGGCGAGCGGCCCGGCCGCCGCGGTCATCCGGCCGTCGAAGCCGATGACGGTGAGGAACTCGAGGCCGTGGCGCTTGCCGACCTCGAAGTCGTTGAAGTCGTGCGCCGGCGTCACCTTGACCGCGCCGGTGCCGAAGGCCATGTCGACCAGGACGGCGTCGGCGACGATCGGGAGCTCCCGCCCGAGGAGCGGGTGCCGGACCCGGCGACCGACGAGCGCCCGGTACCGCGCGTCGTCCGGGTGGACGGCCACGGCGGTGTCCCCCAGCATCGTCTCGGGCCGGGTGGTCGCCACCACGATCTCCCCCTCCCCGTCGGCGAGCGGGTAGGCGAAGCTCCAGAGCTCGCCGGCGTGCCCCTCCTCGTGCTCCACCTCGAGGTCGGAGAGGGCGGTCCGGCAGTCGGGGCACCAGTTGATGAGCTTCTTCTCCCGGTAGATCAGCCCCTCCTCGTGGAGGCGGACGAAGACCTCGCGCACCGCCCGGGAGAGCCCCTCGTCCATGGTGAAGCGCTCGCGCTCCCAGTCGAGCGAGGCGCCGAGCGCCTGGTGCTGCTCCCCGATCCGGGAGCCGTACCGCTCCTTCCAGGCCCAGACGCGCTTCAGGAACTCGGCGCGCCCGAGATCGTGGCGGCTCTTCCCCTCGGTCCTCTTGAGCTCCTTCTCGACCACCATCTGGGTGGCGATCCCGGCGTGGTCCGTGCCGGGGAGCCAGAGGGTGTTGAAGCCGGAGAGCTTCTTCCAGCGGACGAGGACGTCCTGGAGCGTCGCGGTGAGCGCGTGGCCGAGGTGGAGGGAGCCGGTGACGTTCGGCGGCGGGAGGACGATCGAGAAGGCGGGCCGGACCCGATCGTGCTCGTCGCCGTGGAAGGCACCCCGGTCGCGCCAGGAGCGGTACCAGCGCGCCTCCACCTCGCCGTGCTCGTAGCCCTTCGCCAGCTCGGCCGGTCCCTGCTGCGTCTCGTCGCTCACTGCTCGCCTCTCGATGGCCGCCCGGCGGCGGCCCTCGCGCTCGAGGGCGGCCGGCGGGCGCCGGGTGAAGCGCCCGTCGGGCGCGGTTCGGACGGCCTCAGCGCTGCTTCGCGAGCCGCTCGAGGTTCTCGCGGATGATCGCCTCGGCGAGCTGCGGGACGACCTCCCACACCACCCGCTCGATCGTCTCCCGCGAGGCGCGCGAGAGCGCCTCCCGGAGAGCTCGCTCCTCGCCGTCCGGCGCAGCCGCCGGCGGAGGAGGCTCGGCCTGCGGGGCGGCGACCGGCACCGCGATCGCTGCGACCGCATGGGCCGGTGCAGGAGCCGGTGCAGGAGCCGGGGCAGAAGCCGGTGCAGGAGCCGGCGCCGGTGCAGGAGCAGCCACGGCCGCGGCGCGGACCACCGCCGGTGCCGGCGCTGCGCCCAGCAGGTCGAGCTCGAGCGGCTCGGCGGTCACGTCGAGATCGCTCCAGTCGTCGTCGCGCGACGGCGCCGGAGGGGCGAAGCGCTCTGCCGGCGCTGGCGCCGGAACCGGCCGAATCTCCGCCGCCGGCGCGGCCGCATCGGTGCGGAAGGGATGCGCCGGCTCGATCCCGGGCGGCGCGGCGACCGGCGCCATCGCGCCAGGAGGCGGCCGCGCGCCGGGGGGCG
>JAJXSQ010000096.1 GCA_021784495.1 Myxococcales bacterium
GCGATCCGCTCCGGGGGTTCGGGCCGGGTGAGGGGCGCCGTGCGGGGGCCGCCGCCTCCCCCGGTGGGGTCCTCCCCCCCGCCGCGCCGGGAGCGCGCGGGCGCTTCCGGTATGCTGGGCGCGGCCCCGCATGGACCTCGCGATCCTCTATCACGGCAACTGCTTCGACGGCGCCGCCTCCGCCGCGCTCCTCGGCCGCTTCCTCGCCGAGCGGGCCGGCGCGCCCACCGCCGCCATCCGCCACCTCCCCATGGCCCACCGCCAGGGCGATCCCTTCCCCCCCGGCGCGCTCGACGGCCCGCTCAACGCCTGCGTCGACTTCCGCTTCTCGCCGAGCCCCCGGCTTCACTGGTGGTTCGATCACCACGCGAGCGCCTTCGTCGCGCCGGCCGAGCGGGCCGCCTTCGAGGCCGACCGCTCCGGCCAGAAGTTCTGGGACCCGTCGGCCCCCTCCTGCACCGGCTTCATCCACCGGACGCTCCGCGACCGCTTCGGCTGGGAGGCGCCGGAGCTCGCCGACCTCGTCGCCTGGGCCGAGGTGATCGACGCCGCCCGCTTCCCGTCGGCGGCGGTGGCGGTCCGGCTCGACGAGCCGGCGCTCCGGCTCATGACCCTCCTCGAGGCGACGCGCGATCCCGCCCTCCCCGACCGGATCATCGAGGCGATGCGCCGCCGCCCGCTCGCCGAGATCGTCGCCGAGCCGGCCGTCGCCGCGGCGCTCGCGCCGATCCTCGAGCGCCACCGCGCCGCGGTGGAGATCGTGCGCCGGCTCGCCCGGCTGGAGGGCGGGGTGGTGAGCGCCGACCTGCTCGGCACCGGGATCGAGGCGGCCAACAAATTCATCGCCTACGACCTCTTCCCGGAGGCGCGCTACACGGTCGTCGTCTCCGAGGACCCGCGCCGGACCAAGGTGTCGGTCGGCTCGAACCCCTGGCCGCGGACGCCGCGCACCCACGACATCGCCCGGCTCTGCGAGCGGTACGGCGGCGGCGGCCACCCGGTGGTCGGCGCGGTCACCCTCCCGGCGGGGCAGCGGGAGGAGGCCCGGCGGATCGCCGCCGAGATCGCCGCCGCGCTCCGGGTCGAGGGACCGGCCGCGGGAGCGGCCGCCGGCGCCGGAGCGCCACCGGGGCGGGCGCCGTGACCCCCGGGCAGTACATCCTGATCGTCGACGACGACGCCGACTTCCGCGAGGCGCTCGGCGAGGTGCTCACCGGCGCCGGCTACCCGGTCGTGGAGGCGGGCGGCGGCGAGGAGGCGATCGCGCGGATCGCCGAGGAGCCGCCCGGGCTGGTCCTCCTCGACCTGAAGATGCCGGGGATCGACGGCTGGGGGGTGATGGAGCGGATGCGCGCCGCCCCCCGGACGACCTCGATCCCGATCCTGGTCCTCTCGGCCTACGGCTTCGAGTGGGAGGCGGAGCTGCTCGGCGTGCAGGGGTACATCCCCAAGGCGGGGCTGCAGCTCGATGGGATCCTGGAGCGCGTCCGGAACGTCGCCGGCGATCCGCCGATGCGCCACTGAGCTGAGCCGCGCGCCGCGCCCGTAGCATCCGGCGAGGCGCGTCGCGGCGGTCGCGGTCCCGGCCGCCCACGGCGTCGTGCGCGGACGCATCTCCAGCCGCCAGCACTGCGAGTGGAGGTCCTTGTTTCACCGGCTGTGCACGCGCCCCTGACTGCCCCCAGCGTCGCGGTAGAGCGCCCCTGCGCGAACCGGCGGGATCTTGGGGCGTCCGTTCGACTTTGGCATCGAGGTGGTTCGTCTGGACGAACCGCGATCGACGGGGGGCAGCGGGGATCGGCGGCTCGGCGGCTCGGCGCTGGCGGCGGCCGGGTAGATACCCCCCGGTGCTCCGCGCCGGACGGCCCGGCCTGCTCGCGCCGGTGCCGAGGGGGTTCGAGGTCGATGCGCGATCGCGAGGTCGCGCGCCGGGGGCGGCGCCGCGCGAGCGGCAGGATCGATCCCTCGCCGTAGCTCGCCGGGCGGCGCGCCGCTTGTGCGCGCCGGGCCCCACCCACCCGGCCGCCGCTGTACGCGCCGAGCCTCTGTAGTGAACCGCGGCCGGGCCTCCGCAGCGGACCGCGTCGCCGAGCCTCCGCAGCGGACCGCGGCCGGACCTCCGCAGCGCCCGCGCCGCCGAGCCTCCGCAGCGGGCCGCCGCCCGCCGCTCCGCGCGGTCACTCCCGCCCGCGCCGGCGGTGGCGCGGCCAGGCCTCCGGCGACGCGCCGTCGTCGAGCAGGTCGGCCGGGGCGACGGTCCGCTCGCCGAAGCGATCGGCGAGCGCGTCGATGGCGGCGAGGAGCGAGCGGCGGCGCTCCCCGGCGCCGGCGCCAGCTCCCTCGCCACCTCCCCGCGCCTCTCCGTCCGCCTCCCCGCCGCGCCCCCCGCCGCCAGCCGCGCCGAAGAGGTCGAGCTGGGCGCCCGCCGCGCCGACCGGCCCGACGGCACCGCCCGCCTCCTCGTCGACGCCCGCCGGCGCCGCCGCCTCGCCGTCGAGGCCGGAGACGGTGACCCCGGCGAGCCGGACGGGCCGGCCCAGGTCGACCCGCCCGAGCTGGCCGCAGGCCGCCCGGTAGATCTCCCGGTCGTCGTCGGTCGGCGCGGCGAGGGTGGTCCGGCGCGTCACCAGCGCGAAGTCGGCGTACTTCACCTTGAGCGTCACCACCCGCCCCCGCCGGCCGGTGGCGCGCAGCCGCCGCCCGACCCGGCCCGCCTGGCGCAGGAGGACGCGCTCGAGCGGCGCCGCGCCGACCACGTCGGCGTCGAAGGTCTCCTCGCCGCCGACGCTCCGGGCCGCCTCGTCGGGGACCACCGCCCGCGGGTCGTCGCCGGCCGCGAGCGCGCGCAGCGCCCGGGCCCGCTCGGCGCCGATCGCCGCGGCGAGCGCCGAGGCGGGGCAGGCGGCGAGGGCGCCGATGGTCGAGATCCCGATCCGGCGGAGCGCGGCCTCGGTCACCTCCCCGACCCCCCAGAGCCGGCCGACGGGGAGCGGCGCCAGGAAGGCGGCGGTCCCGCCCGGCGGGACCACGGTGAGGCCGTCCGGCTTGCCGAGGTCGGTGGCGATCTTGGCGGCGAGCTTCACCTCGGCGACGCCGGCCGAGGCGGCGAGCCCGGTCTCCTCCCGGACGGCGCGCCGGATGGCGGCGGCGATGGTCGGGCCGTCGCCGTGGAGGGCGCGGCTCGCGGTGGCGTCGAGGAAGGCCTCGTCGAGGGAGAGCGGCTCGACGAGCGGCGTGTAGCGGCGGTAGACGCCGAAGATCCGGTCGGACAGCTCGCCGTACCGCTCGAAGCGCGGGTGGAGGAAGGCGGCGCCGGGGCAGAGGCGGCGCGCGCGCACGGTCGGCATCGCCGAGCGGACGCCGAAGGCGCGCGCCTCGTAGCTCGCGGCGCAGACGACGCCGCGATCGGAGAGGCCGCCGACGATGACCGGCCGGCCGCGGAGCGCCGGGTCGTCGAGCTGCTCGACCGACGCGTAGAAGGCGTCGAGATCGAGGTGGATGATCGTCCGGGGCGGCCCCGCCATCGGCCCAGGCTACTCCCGCGCGCCCACCCGGGCACGCCGCGCGCGCGAGCACGCCGCCCGCCCAGGCACGACGTGCGGCCAGGCACGCCATCGCCGTGTTCGGCCCCTCGCAGAGTGCGCTCGACGCCCGCCCACGCACGACGTGCGGCCAGGCACGCCACCCCTTGGAGCACGCCAGCGCCGTGATCGGCCCCTCGCAGAGTGCGCTCGACGCCCGCCCAGGCACGACGTGCGGTCAGGCACGCCACCCCCTGGAGCACGCCAGCGCCGTGATCGGCCCCTCGCAGAGTGCGCTCGACGCGCACCCGCGCGCGCCGCGCCCCTCCGCGGCCCCCGACCGGCGTACTCCGCCCGGACTGACCTGGAAGGCCGGTTGCCCCGTGCCGGGCCCATCACTATGTGATCGCGGATGGATGGATCGGTCGCCACCTTTCATCGGACCAGCGCCCCGCGCTCCGGCATCGCCGAGCGGATCTGGAACTCGGCGCGGGCCGAGTTCTCCCGCCGCGGCTACCACGGCGCGCGGGTGCAGGGGATCGCGCGGGGCGCGGTCTGCAACGTCGCGCTCATCTACCGCCACTGGAGCTCGAAGAAGGCGCTCTACCTCGACATCCTGCGCGCCGTCTGGATCGGCACGGCGAACGACATCGCCCGGCTGGTCGCCGACGGACCGGTCGGCGCCGCGGCGATCGTGGACGGGTACCTCGACGCGATGATGAAGGACCAGCAGGGCTCGCAGCTGCTCATCCGGGAGTACCTGGACGGCGCGCCCCACCTGCTCCTGCTCGCCCAGAACGAGCCGGCCCTCCTCGAGCCGGTCAAGCGGGCGGCGGCGGCGCTGGCGATCGCCGGCGCGCCCGGCGGCGACACCGACCCGGTCCTCGCCGTGGTCACCATCGGCGGGCTGGCCGCGCTCGTCGCCTCGGCGCAGGACGCCGCCCGGCCGTTCGTCTCGGTCGCGCCGACGGCCGAGGTGCTCCGGGCCCACGTCCGCACGCTGCTGCTCCACGGCCTCGCGCCAGCCAACGCCCCGCAGTGACCCGCGGCCCGACCGCGCCCGCGAAGCTCCCCTGCCGACCCGTAGCCCGGACGCGCCTTCGATCGCCCCCCGGCGACCCGCAGACCGACCGCGCCCGCGAAGCTCCCCCGCTGACCCGCTGACCTCAGCCCGCCCTCGCCCGGGCGGCGGTGGCCCCGGCGGCGCGCGGGTGGTAACCAGGGACGGTGCAGCGGACGCCGATCCTCGATCACGATCCGGCCGACCCGCCGGTCTTCACGCCCGAGCGGCTGCTCGAGGGCGCGCGCCGGCAGAAGGGGCTCGCCGCCGCCCGCGTCCCGGCCGCCTGCCTGCTCGACATGGACGGCGAGCTGGTCGAGCGGCTCGTCGCCACCGGCCGGGCGGCGCCCGATCCCTCCTGGCCCTGCTTCCACACGCGGCTCCACCGCTGGACGCTCGCGGGGGGGGCCGAGGCCGGCGTGATCGGCGGCGCCATCGGCGCGCCCTTCGCGGTGCTCGTCGCCGAGGAGCTCTTCGCCTCCGGGTGCGAGGCGCTCCTCTCCATCTCCTCGGCGGGCCTCGTGGCCGCGGAGATCGCGCCGCCGTTCTTCGTGCTCATCGAGCGCGCCCTCCGCGACGAGGGGACGAGCTACCACTACCTGGCGGCGGCCCGGCACGCGGAGGCGGATCCGGCGCTGACCGACGCGGTGGCGCGGGCGCTGGCCGGCGCGGCGACGCCCCTCCTCCGCGGCACCTCCTGGACCACCGACGCGCCCTTCCGCGAGAGCGACGCGCTCGTCGCGGCGCGGCGGGCGGAGGGGATCCTCTGCGTGGAGATGGAGTCCGCGGCGCTCCTGGCGATGGCCCGGGCCCGGGGCCGGGCGGTGGCCTGCCTCGCGCACGTGACCAACGCGATGGCCACCCGGAGCGACGACTTCGAGAAGGGCGGGCAGGACGGCCAGGAGGAGGCCCTCCAGCTGTGCGACCGCGCGCTCACCGCCGCGCTGGCGCACGCGGCCGGCCGCGGCCCGTGGGACGGGTCCCGGCGCCGGTGACGGGCCGAAGTCGGATCGAGCCGCCGAGTCGCTGCCTCTCGAGGAGCACCTCCCGGCGAGTTCCAGTACTCTCTTGAGGATGCTGAGCTCCGGTCAGCGACCGCCCGGCCCCGTCGGCACGCCCGGCCCGGCGGCGCCCCTCCCCGGCGAGCCCGGCGCGCCCGGCGCACCGGAGGAGCCGCGCCTCGGCCTCCGGGCCAACCTCGCCCAGTTCAGCCTGCTCGTCGGGGTGAACGCCTTCGTCGGCGCGATGGTCGGGCTGGAGCGCAGCATCCTGCCGGCGATCGCCGAGCAGGACTTCCGGCTCGCCGCCCGCACCGCGGTGCTGTCCTTCATCGTCGTGTTCGGGGTGACCAAGGCGGCCACCAACTACCTGGCCGGGCGCCTCTCGGACGCGGTGGGGCGCAAGTCGGTCCTGGTCGCCGGCTGGCTGGTGGCGGCGCCCGTGCCCTTCCTGCTCATGTGGGCCCCGACCTGGGGCTGGGTGCTGGTGGCCAACGCCTTCCTCGGCGTGAGCCAGGGGCTCACCTGGTCGACCACGGTGATCATGAAGATCGACCTCGCCGGGCCGGCGCGGCGCGGGCTGGCCATGGGGCTCAACGAGTTCGCGGGCTACCTCGCGGTGGCGCTCTCGGCGCTGGCCACCGGGCAGGTGGCGGCGGCGTACGGGCTGCGGCCGCAGCCCTTCTACCTGGGCGTCGGCTTCGTCGCCGCCGGGCTGGGGCTGTCGGCGCTGCTGGTCCGCGAGACCCGCGGCCACGCGCGGCGCGAGGCGACCGAGCACGGGACCGGGGCGCCGGCGCCGTCGGCGCGCGAGGTGTTCCTCAGGACCTCGTTCACCGATCGTGACCTCTCGGCGGTGAGCCAGGCCGGGCTGGTGAACAACCTGAACGACGGGATGGCCTGGGGGCTCTTCCCCCTGGTCTTCGCGGCGGCGGGGGTGTCGATCGAGCGGATCGGGTGGCTGGCGGCCGTCTACCCGGGCGTCTGGGGCGTGGGGCAGCTGGTCACCGGCGCGCTCTCGGATCGGATCGGCCGCAAGCGGCTCATCGTCGCCGGGATGTGGGTGCAGGCCGCGGGGATCGCGGTGGTGGTCCGCTCCTCCTCCTTCGCCGGGTTCGCCGCCGGGGGCGCGCTGCTCGGCGTCGGGACCGCCATGGTCTACCCCACGCTGCTCGCCGCCATCGGCGACGTCGCGCACCCGGCCTGGCGTGCCTCGTCGGTGGGGGTCTACCGGCTCTGGCGCGACCTCGGGTACGCGGTGGGGGCGCTCCTCTCCGGCGCGGCGGCCGACGCCTTCGGCGTCCCGGTCGCCATCTGGCTGGTCGCCGCCCTCACCTTCGCCTCGGGCGTGGTGGTCGCGGTGCGGCTGCGCGAGACGCGGCGGCCTCACGGCGCGCGGCACCCCGCACCGCCCCTCTCCGGCGCCGCGCCGGCGGCGGATGCCCCGCGCCCCCCTCCCTGCTAGGCTGCGCCGCCATGAACGCGGACGTGGTGGTGATCGGCGCCGGCGTGCAGGGCTGCGCGGTGGCGCTGCGGCTGGCCCAGGCCGGGCTCGACGTGGCGCTCCTGGAGCGGTCGATCCCCGGCGCCGAGGCGTCGAGCGCCGCCGGCGGCATCCTCTCCCCGGG
Organism: Myxococcales bacterium; assembly: GCA_021784495.1. Taxonomy (GTDB): domain Bacteria; phylum Myxococcota; class Myxococcia; order Myxococcales; family Anaeromyxobacteraceae; genus JADKCZ01. The sequence goes on from JAJXSQ010000096.1 coordinate 7,208, forward strand.
CGTCGAGGCGCTCGAGCCCGGGCCGTTCCACGCGCTCGGCCGCGCCTCGCTCGCGCGCTACCGGGCCTTCGTGGAGGAGCTGGAGGCGCTCACCGGGCTCGGCTGCGGCTGGCGGGGCGGCGGCACGCTCGAGGTGGCGCTCGACGACACCCACGCCCAGCTCCTCGCCGGCCGGGCCGCGCGGCTCGAGCGGGCCGGCCTGCCGGTGGAGGTGGTGGACGACGCCGCGCTCCGGGCGCTCGAGCCGGCCGTCTCGCCGGAGGCGCGCGGGGCGCTCTGGTTCGCCGACGAGGCCTCGGTCGATCCCCGCCTCCTCGGCCGGGCGCTCTCCATCGCCGCCGCCCGGGCCGGGGTGCGGATCGTGACCGGCCAGGTGCGCGCC
>JAJXSQ010000097.1 GCA_021784495.1 Myxococcales bacterium
CGAGGGGGCGGGGCGGGGCGAGCGCGCGCGGCGGGACGGGCGGCCGGGCCGGCTGGGCGCGCGACAGGCGGGCGAGCCGCGCCTCCTCCTCCTGCGCCGTCACCAGGAGCGGCGGCTGGCCCGCCTGCTGCCGGGCCTCGTCCTCGGCCGAGTAGTAGAGCTGGAAGGTGGCGACGCCGCGGGTCACCAGCTCGCCGCGCTGGTTCTCCGCCCAGGTCTCGACGTCGATCGCGTAGCGGCCCCCCGGCTCGAAGCGCCGGTCGCCGACCCGGCCGCGGGCGGTGATCACGTCGCCCGGCCAGACCATCTTCACGAAGCGCGCCTGGAAGCGGCGGAGCCGCGCGCCGCGGGTCCAGTCGCTCACCAGCTCCCCGAGGAAGCCCATGGCGAGGGTGCCGGGGGCGAAGACGCTCGGGTACCCGGCGGCCCGCGCGTGCGGCTCGTCGAGGTGGAGCGGGTTGAAGTCGCCGGCCGCCCCGGCGTAGCGGGCGATCTGGACCCGGTCGACGGGCGGCTTCACGAGCGGAGGCAGCTCGTCGCCGACGCGGACGGCCTCGAAGTAGAGCTGGCGTGCCGTGAGGTTCATGGTCCCTAGCCTCGCCGCAGGACGAAGGTGGCCCGCGCCCGGAAGACGAGCTCTCCCGCCGGATCGCGCCCCTCGTCCTCGATCACGATGAGGTCGAGGGGGCCGCTCGCCCCGGACCGCTCCTGGACGTCGGCCACCCGGCTGCGCACGGTGATCCGGTCGCCGGCGACGATGGGGCGGGCGAGCTCGAAGCTCTGGTCGCCGTGGAGCACCGACCGCGTCGGCAGGTCGAGCGAGTGGCGGAACCGCTCCCCCCAGCCGAGGGTCGCGGCGAAGGTGGGCGAGGCGACCAGCCCCGCGTGGCCGGCGGCGCGCGCCGCGGCCTCGTCGAGCGAGAGCGGGTTCGGGTCCCCGATCGCGTCGGCGAAGCGCCGGATCGCCCCCTTCTCGACCTCGTGGAGGACCGGCTCGCTCTCGCGTCCGATGAGTGACTTGTCGAGCATGGTGGCTCCGGGTCCTAGCGCCCGGCGGGCAGATCGAGCACGGTGAGCAGGCCGTGGCGCTCGCCGACCGCGAGCGCGGCGTGGAGGACGGCGTGGACGGTGGCCGCCTCCCCGGGGATCCCCCCGGGGACGACGAGCCGCAGCGGCGGATCGGCGTCGAGCTCCAGCTCGTCGCGGGGCCGCTCCGCCCCGAGGGCGAGGACCAGCTCCAGCCGCACCACCTCGCGCCCCTCGGCGAAGGCCCGCGCCTCCTGGTGGACCCCGGCGACCTGGCCCGGCCGCAGCCCCTCGCCCGCCTCCTCGGCGAGGAGCGGGGAGAGCTCCTCCTCCACCTCGTCGACCTCGATGCCGCAGCCGGCCGCGGCGAGCGCCGCCGACTGGGAGAGCCCGGCGTGGCCGAGCTCGCCGCGCTCGTCGGCGGCCCGGAACGCCGCCTCGTCGAGGCCGCACCCGACCTTGCGCCGCAGGGCGTCGCGGCGCTTCGCCAGGTCGACGACCCGCACGGCGTGCACGTGGCGCACCTCGCCGACCACCTGCGCGAGGAACGCGGGGAGCCGGTCGAGCGCGAAGCCGGGGTTCACGCCCGTCCCCACGACCGCCACCCCGTTCGCCTCGCAGAGCGCGTCGAGCGCCTCGGCCTCGGCCTCGTGGTCGAGCCAGGGGTAGGCCAGCTCCTCGCAGGTCGTGACGACCGAGCAGCCGCCGCGCACCGCCCGCTCGACGAGCGGCAGCGCGCGCTCGAACGCGGAGGTGGTCGCGAGGAGCACCACGCCTCCCCGGGCCGCCGCGATCGCCTGCCCGGCGTCGCCCAGGACCGTGAGCCCCCCGGCGGGCGCGCCGAGGAGCCGATCGAGCGGCCGCCCGGCGATCCCCGCGGCCGGATCGGCGGCGGCGACCAGGCGGAGCAGCGGCGACGCCGCCGCGGCGCGCGCGATCGCCCGGCCGACCTCTCCGAGCCCCACCACCGCGACTGGGATCCCCACCTCGGCCACGCGCCCCTCGTCCGGACCTTGGAGAAAATCCGGCGGTCGCCGGATCCCCGAAGGTTCACGCACCCTTATAGAGCACCGGAAGAGGGGGTATCAAGAAATCGCGGCGGCGCACCCCAACCGAAGCAGCGCCGGCCCCGCCGCGCCGCGGCGAGTCAAACCGCCGTCATCACGGCCGTTTCGGCGGGCCGGGGCGATCGCCCTTCAGCCCTTCTCGATGAGGGACTCGAGAAAGGCGGCGGCGGCGGGGTCGTCCCAGTCCCGGTCGCCGATCACGTACGCGGCGATCCGCCCGTCGGCGCCGACGATGTAGCTCTCGGGGAACTTCACGTCGTCCGGGCCGCAGGCGCCGCGGCCGACGCAGTAGAAGCTCCGGGTCGTCGGCCCGGCCTGGGGATCGAACGCGATCGTCACGCCCTTCGGGAGGCCGCGGAAGGGCGGCTTCGCGAAGAAGGCCGCGACGTCGGCGGGGCTGTCGTCGACCGAGACCGCGACCATCCGGAACTTGCCGGGGTGGCGCGCCGCGAGCGCCGCCCCGAGCCGGACCATGCTCGGCATCTCCCGGGCGCAGGGCGGGCACCAGGTCGCCCAGAAGTTCACGAAGACCACCTGCCCGCGCGCGCCGGCGAGGTCGAACCGCTTCCCGTCGGCCGTGGGGAGGCGGAGCGGCGGCGCGACCGCGGGGGCGCGGCTCGAGATGATCTGGCCGAGCGGGAGGTCGGCGTCGGAGCCCGCGGGCGGCGCCGCGGGCGGCGGCGGAGGCGGAGGCGGCGGCGCCGCGAGCCTCGCCGCCAGCCGGGCGGCCTGCTGGTCGGCGTCGCGGGTGACGACCCAGGCGCGCCAGCCGAGCGCGGCCACCAGGGCGGCGAAGATCCCCGCGGCGAGGGTGAGGGAGCTGCGCCGCCGATCCGTCCTGGGCGTGACCATGGGGACGATCTCATGCCACGGATCGGCCCGGCCGCGCCACGACCGCGCCACGACCGCGCGCGCCGGGCCGCGGCCCCGCCGGGAGCCCTCCCTCGAGGGCGCCGCCTTGCCGCCTCGCGCCCGCCGCGCGACACTCCCCGCCGCGTGCGCGGCCTCCTGGGGAGCTTCTCGGTCCTGCCACTCGTCGAGCTCCTCGAGCTCGCCGGGCGCCGGAGGCTGGTCGGCCCGCTCGTCTGCGAGCGCGGGACGGTCCGCAAGACCCTCCTGCTCGCCGGCGACTCCGCCTCCGGGGCGGCCTCGAACGACCCGCGGGAGTTCCTGGGCCAGCTCCTCATCAACTTCGGCCACATCGACGAGGCGCAGCTCCAGAAGGCCTTCCGGACGCAGGAGGAGACCCGGGTCCGGCTCGGCAAGGTGCTCACCCTGGTCGGGCTGGTGACGCCGGAGACGGTGCGCGAGGCGCTGGCGATCAAGATCCGCGAGACGATCCTCGACGTCTTCCTCTGGGATTCGGGGACCTTCCGCTTCGAGGAGGCGCCGCCGGAGCCGGCCGACGAGCTCGGGGCGTCGGTCCCGCTCGCCGACATCCTCCGCGAGGCGGAGTTCCGGGCGACGGCCTGGAGCGCCTTCCGCGGCGAGTTCCCGACCGGCGCCGCCGCCCTGGTGGTGGACGAGGCGCACGTCGGCCCCGATCTCGGGCCGGAGACGATCGACGGGCGGCTCCTCTCCCTGGCCCGGGACGGGCGGACCATCGACGAGGTGGGGCTGGCGCTCCACGCCACCGACTTCCACCTCTACCAGCGGCTCTACGCCCTCGCGCGCCGGGGCGTCCTCCGCGCCGCGGCCCCCGGGGGCCCGGTCGCCGATGCGCTCGGGGACGCGGTGGAGGCGTCGGAGCTGCTCGAGCGGGCGCGCGCCCTCCTCGCCGCGGGGCGCCCCGGGGACGCCGAGCCGCTGGCCGCCCGGGCGGTGGAGCTGGCGCCGGAGGTCGAGGCCGGCCGCGCCCTCCTCGCCGACGCGGAGCGGCAGCTCGGCGACTCGCTCCGGCGCGCCCTCCTCGACCCGCCGCGCCCCCTGGTCCCGCGCGTCGCCCCGGACGCGCTCCGGGCCCTGCGCCTGTCGAGCTCCGACAAGTACCTCCTCTCGCGCTGCGACGGGGTCCGGACGGCCCGCGACCTGGTCCAGATCGCCCCGCTCGGCGAGCTCGCCATCCTGAAGGCCCTCCGCCGCCTCGCCGACGACGGCCTGCTCGCCCTCGGCGGGCCGGCCGCGGCCCGGCCCCGCTAGCTCCCGAGGAGCCAGCGCACCGCCGCGACCGCGGCCGCCATCCCGGCCAGCTCGGCGAGGAGGGCCGCGGGGAGCGCGTGGCGGTAGCGCGACACCCCGGCCGCGCCGAAGTAGACGGCCAGGACGTAGAAGGTGGTCTCGGTCGAGCCGGCCATCACCGACGCGAGCCGCCCCGGGTAGGAGTCGGGCCCCTCGGCGCGCAGGACGTCGCCGACGGCGCCCAGCGCCGCCCCGCCGGAGAGCGGCCGGACGAGCGCCACCGGCAGCACGCTCGCCGGGACGCCGAGCGGTCCGAGCACCGGCGCGAGCAGCGCCGCCAGGCCGTCGAGCGCGCCCGACGCCCGGAGCATCCCCAGGGCCACCATCACCGCCACGAGCGCCGGGACGATCCGCACGCCGGTCTCGAACCCCTGCCGCGCCCCCTCGAGGAAGGCCGGGTAGACCTTCACCTTCCGTGACAGCGCCAGCAGGGGGATCCCGGCGAGCAGGAGCGGCAGGGCCCAGGCGCCAGCGGCGTCGAGGACGGCCCGGAGCACGGCTCAGGGCCCCGGCCGGCGGAGGACCCGCGCCAGGACGCGGCTCGCGACCACCGCCACCACCGCCCCGGCCGCCGAGGCGACCAGCGTCGCGCCCAGGATCTCGGCCGGGGCCCGGGAGCCGGCGCCGGCGCGCAGCGCGATCACGCTCGCCGGGACCAGCTGGATCGACGCCGAGTTCAGGGCGGCGAGGAGCGCCTGGGCGTCGGTGGCCGTCCCGGGCCGGGGATTCAGCTCCTCGAGCGCCTGCATGGCGCGGATGCCGAAGGGGGTGGCGGCGTTGCCGAGGCCGAGCAGGTTCGCGGAGACGTTCAGCACCATCGCCCCCATCGCCGGGTGGTCCGGGGGCACCTCCGGGAAGAGGCGCCGCAGGACGGGGCGGACGGCGCGGGCGGCGAGCGCCACCAGCCCCGCCTCCTCGGCGACCCGGAGGAGGCCGAGCCACAGGGTCATCATCCCCACCAGGCCGATCGCGACGGTCACCGCCCTCCCCGCGGCGTCGGCCGCGGCGCCGGTGAGGTCGGCCACCCGCCCGCGGGCGGCGGCCACCGCGACGGCGGCGGCGAGCAGGAAGGTCCAGAGGGCGCCCATGGCGTCCGCCGATCCTCGACCCCCGCCGCCGCCGGGGCCAGTTTTTGGTAGAACGCCCGGGTGACGCCCGACGCCCGGCTCCCCCTCGCCCTCGCCCTCGCCCTCGCCGCCCTCCCCGCCTGCCCGGAGCCGCTCGGCCAGCACGCGTCCGCCCCCGCCGCCGCGCCGGCGGCCCGCGCCCGCGGCGCCGGGAGCGGGGTCGAGGTCCTCGCCCTCCGCCGGCCCTCCGGGCCCGAGTGGTTCGGCCTCTACCTGATGGGGAAGAAGGCCGGCTGGTCGCGCGCCGACCTGCAGCGCGAGGTGCGCGACGGGCGCGAGGTGATGGTCGCGCGCAGCGAGACCCTCCTCTCGGCCACCGTCGGGGGGAAGGCCGTCTCCCGCCGGGTCGGCGAGGAGCGGATCTACGAGGCGCGGGCCGCCGGCCGGCTCCTGGCCTTCCGCGCCGACTGGTCCGGGGACGGCGGCGCCCGGTCGATCGCCGGGCGCTGCTCGCCCGGGGGCTGCACCGCGCGGCTGACCGGCGAGGACGGCTCGGTGAAGGACCGCGACCTCGGCGCGGTCCCCGAGACGCTCGATCAGGCCGACGGGGTCCGGCTCGCGGCCGCGCGCCGGGGCGAGGTCCGCGGGCCGCAGCTCGACCTCGAGAAGCTGCGCGTCCGCGAGCTGGTCCAGGCCTTCGTGCGGCGCGAGCGGCTGGCCGGGGCCGGGGTCGAGGAGGAGGTCTCGGTGGTGACCGAGGCCGAGGCGGGGGATCGGCTGGCGACGGAGTACCGGGTCGCCGACGACGGCCGGATCGTCGGGATCCGGATCGGCGGGGCGATCGAGGCCCGCCCGGAGACCGAGGTGACGGCGCGGAAGCTCGAGACGGTCGACCTCTTCGCCCTGTCGCGGGTCCAGCTCCCCGGGCCGCTCCCCCGGGTGGTCCCGGCGACGGTCGTCTTCCGCCTCGCCGGCCTGCCGGCCACCTTCTGGAAGGCGGACGGCCGGCAGGCCTTCGCCCCCGGGCCGGGGGGGACCACCCTGGTCACCGTCCGGGCGCGCCTCCCGGCGGCGGCCGACGCCGCGCGCGACACGCCGCGGAGCACCCCCTCGCCGGATCCGGCGCTCGTCGCCCCGACGCCGAACGTCGACTCCGACTCCCCGGCCGTCCAGGAGGCCGCGCGCCGCGCCGCCGGCGACGTGCCCGGCCGCTACGCCGCGGCCGTGCGGCTCGCCGAGGACGTGAACCGGCGGCTGGTGAAGGCCTACGGGGTGAGCCAGGACCGGGCGAGCGACGTGCTCGCCGCCGGGGAGGGGGACTGCACCGAGCACTCGGTCCTCTTCGCCGCGATGGCCCGCGCCCTCGGGATCCCCACCCGCCAGGTCCACGGCCTCGTCTACGCCCGCTACGCCGACGGCCAGGACGCCCTCTACTGGCACGCCTGGGACGAGGTGCTGAGCGCCGGCGAGTGGATCGCCATCGACCCGACCTTCGGCCAGCCGGTGGCCGACGCCACCCACCTCGCGCTCGGCCGGGGCTCGCAGGTCGACACCGTCGGCCTGCTGGGCACGCTCCAGGTGAAGGGCGTGGAGATCCACGCCGACCGCTGAGCTCCGCCCCGCCCTCCCCCCTCCCCGCCCGCCCGGAGCCCCCATGAACGGCCTCGATCACGTCGCCATCCTCGTCTCCGACCTCGACGCCGCGGTGAAGCTCTACCGGGACACCTACGGCCTCCACCTCGACGAGATCGAGGAGGTGCCGAGCGAGAAGGTCCGGGTCGCCATCTTCGGCCACGGCCTCGGCCGGATCGAGCTCGTCTGCCCGACCGACCCCGAGAGCCCCCTCGCGCGGCGGCTCCGGGAGCGCGGCGAGGGGCTCCACCACGTCTGCCTCGCGGTGACCGACGTCCGCGCGACCATGGGGCAGCTCGCCGCGGCCGGGGCCCCGCTCCTCGACCAGGTCCCGCGCCCCGGCGCCGGCGGCTCCCAGGTGGCCTTCGTCCACCCCAAGGGGAGCCGCGGCGTGCTCGTCGAGCTGAAGCAGGCCTGACGCCGACGGGCGGCGCACCGCCGCCTTGACCGGCCCGCGGGGCCATGCTGTATGGACCCGTCGCGCCTGCCCTGATCGAGGTCCACCATGTCCCGGTTTCACGCCCTGGCCGCGCTCGCGGTCCTCCTCGCCGGCGCGGCGCGCGCCGACGATCCGGCGGCGCGGGACGCCGCCGCGCCCGGGACGCCGGCC
>JAJXSQ010000098.1 GCA_021784495.1 Myxococcales bacterium
GGCGGCGCGCCAGGGCGGCGAGGCGGCGCGCCACGTCCCGGTTCCCCGGCTCGAGGGCCAGGATCCGGTCGAAGGCGGCGAGCGCGCGCGCCGTGGCCCCGGCGCCGAGCGCCGCGTCGCCGGCGGCGAGCAGCGTCGCCACCGCGCGCTCCGTGAATCCGGCGGTGAAGGCGGCGGGGGCGCGGAGGAACCGGAGCAGATCCTCCGCGGGGTCGTCGAGCCCCACCTCCGCCAGCACGGCGTCGAGCGCGTCCCGGATCTCGGCGGCGCTCCCGGGCCGCAGGGCCGGGTCGACCTCGAGGCAGCGCCGGAGGAGGGCGGCGAGCGCGCCGGAGACGCGGGGCTCGACCGCCCGCGGGTCGTCGTAGGCGCCCTCGAGGGAGCGGCGGAGGATGGCGGTGGGGTTCGGGGCGGCGAAGGGGAGCCGCCCCGTCGAGAGCCAGTAGAGGATGGTGCCGAGCGAGAAGAGATCGCTGCGGGCGTCGGCCTCCTTCCCCTCCACGATCTCGGGCGCCATGTGGTTCGGCGACCCGACCAGCGCGCCGGTCAGGGTCATCCGCTCCTCGGAGGCGAGGATGCGGGCGATCCCGAAGTCGGCGAGCTTGACCGCCGGGTGCTCGCCCTCCTGCACGAGGACGTTCTCCGGCTTCAGATCGCGGTGGATCACCCCCGCGGAGTGGGCGTGGACCAGGGCGTCGGCGAGCGCCCGGCCGACGAGCAGGCCGATCTCGGGCGCGCCGAAGCCGACCTCGCGGGCGAAGGCGCGGAGGGTCCGGCCCCGCACGAACTCGGTGACCAGGTAGGCCTCGGCCATGGCGTCGCCGGCGTAGTCGTAGATCTCGACGATCCCGGGGTGGGAGAGCCGGGCCACGGCGCGGGCCTCCCGGGAGAAGCGCGCCCGGCTCTCCGGGGCCTCGGCGAGGTGGGGGTGGAGGAGCTTGACCGCGACCTCGCGATCGAGCGCGGTGTCGCGGCCGCGGTAGACCACGGCCATCCCGCCGCTGCCGACCTGCTCGAGCAGCTCGTAGCGTCCGACCGACCGGATCACGGGGCCACGCTCCAGTGTCGTACCTCGCCCGACATCGCCTCACATCACCGCGACAACGGTGGCGGTCAGCGGGACCCGAACTATGACACGTCCGCCCCGGTCGCGCCCACCTTCCGCCCTGGGCGAGCGGCTCGCCGGATCCTTCACCAGACCGGCCGCGCGAGCCCCGTGACGCCCGGGAGGGCGCGGGCCGCGATCATCGCCTGGATGGTGGCCGGGATCGCCTCGGTCGAGGTGGGGTGGAGCGGCCGGAAGCCGATCGCCTGGAGACGGCTCGTGTCGTAGTAGTGGTCGGCGCTCATCCAGTGGATCGCCTCGCGGTCGATCCGCGGCACCAGGGCGCCCACCGGCTCGCCGGCGACGGCCCGCCACGCCGCCACGAGGCGCCGGTTGACCGGGTCGAGGAGGACGCGATCCGGGACGTGGCGCACCAGCCACAGGAGGAAGGCGGCGAGCCTCGACCCGGCCGGCAGCACCCGGCCTGGCCGGTACCCGAGCGCGGTGAGCGCGGTGTCGAGGTGCTCGGCGAGCGAGAGCGGCGCCTCGTCGGCGACGTTGAACGCCCGCCCGACGACGGCGCCGTCGCTCGGGTGGTCGAGCACGTGGACCACCGCCCGCGCGACGTCGTCGAGGTGGACGAGGTGGGCCACCGGTCCGCGGCGGAGGATCGGGACGCGCGACTTGCGCTGGTTGAAGAGGGCCACGAGCGCGAGCGCCCGGACCGGACCGCCCCGGAGCGTCGGGCCATACATCAGCGCGGGGCGCAGGACGACGAGCGGCGCGCCGGCGCGGAAGGCGGCCCAGCTCCGCCGCTCGGCCTGCCAGCGGATCCGCTCCGACGCCGTCCGGGGCGCCTTGAGCTCGCCCTCCCGGCAGGGGAGGTTCCGGGGGCGCCCGTAGACCGCGCAGGACGAGACGTGGACGAGCCGCGCGGCGCCGACCGCGTCCGCGAGCCGGGCCGCGCTGGCGGCCGCCGCCGACTCGGCGTCGGCGCGGAGCCGCTCGTCGAGATCGCGCGGCGTGCGCAGCCCGAGGTGGACCACCGCCCGGGCGCGGAGCGCGCCCGGCGGGGCGGCGGCGCTCCCATCCGCCCGGACCGGCACGTGGGTGGTCGCCCAGCCCACCGCGCGGAGGGCGGCCGCGACCGCGTCGAGGAGCGCGCCCGGCGTCCCGGTCAGGAGCGCCCGCCGCTCCGGGGGGGCGCGCAGCGGGAGGGTCGGGGCCACGCGCCTCCGCCGTGGCCCTAGGCGCGAGCCTCGCCGGTGCCCTTCTTCGCCCCCTCCGCTGTGGGCGGCTCGATCGCCGGCGAAGCGGGATCGGAGGCCGGCGGCGGCGCGGGGGGCTTGCGACCCACCGGGCTCTCCTCCATGGCCGCGGCGAGCACCTCCTCCATGTGGGTGGCGAAGACGAACTCGAGCTCCTTGCGGGCCTGCTCCGGGACATCCACCAGATCCTTCTCGCAGCGCGCCGGCATGATCACCCGCTTGATCCCCGCGCGGTGGGCGGCCAGCACCTTCTCCTTGATGCCGCCGACCGGGAGCACCAGCCCCCGGAGGGTGACCTCGCCGGTCATCGCCACGTCGGAGCGGACGCGGATGCCGGTGAGCAGGGAGACGAGCGCCGTGAGGATGGTCACGCCCGCGGACGGACCGTCCTTGGGGATCGATCCCGCCGGGAAGTGGATGTGGATGTCGGTCTTCTCGAGGAAGTTCGAAGGGATCCCGAGGGTCTCGGCCTTCGAGCGCAGGTAGCTGAGCGCCGCCTGGGCCGACTCCTTCATCACGTCGCCGAGCTGTCCGGTGAGGGTGAGCGAGCCCTTCCCGGTCATCCGGGTCGCCTCGATGAAGAGGATGTCGCCGCCGGCCGCGGTCCAGGCGAGCCCGGTGGCGACGCCGGGGATCTCGGTGCGCTCCGCCGTCTCGTCGTAGAACTTCTCGGGCCCGAGCATCTCGGCGAGGTCGGCCTCCTCGATGACCCGCCGGCTCCCCGCCGTCACCTTGCCGCCCGCGACCTCGACCGCGATCGCCCGGCAGACGTCGGCGATGCGCCGCTCCATGCTCCGCACCCCGGCCTCGCGGGTGTAGCCGATCACGATCTTGATGATCGCCTTCTCGGAGAGCTCCACCGTGTCGGGGCTCAGGCCGTGCTCGCGGAGCTGCTTGGGGATGAGGTGGGTGACCGCGATCTTGACCTTCTCCTCGAAGGTGTAGCCGGGGAGCTCCAGGATCTCCATCCGGTCCCGCAGCGGCCCGGGGACGGGATCGAGGAGGTTGGCGGTCGCGATGAACATCACCTTCGAGAGGTCGTAGGCGACGTCGAGGTAGTGGTCGGAGAAGCTGTTGTTCTGCTCGGGATCGAGGACCTCGAGGAGCGCCGCGCTCGGGTCTCCGCGGAAGTCGGCGCCGAGCTTGTCGATCTCGTCGAGCATCATCACCGGGTTGGTGGTCCCGGCCTTCTTCATCGACTGGATGATCCGGCCGGGGAGGGCGCCGACGTAGGTGCGCCGGTGGCCGCGGATCTCCGCCTCGTCCCGCACCCCGCCCAGGCTGAGGCGGACGAACTTGCGGCCGGTGGCGCGGGCGATCGACTGGCCCAGGGAGGTCTTGCCGACGCCGGGCGGCCCGACGAGGCAGAGGATCGGCCCCCGCATGTCGTTCTTCAGCTTCCGGACCGCCAGGTACTCGAGGATCCGCTTCTTGATCTTCTGGAGCCCGTAGTGATCGGCGTCGAGCACCGAGCGCGCGTTCTCGATGTCGAGGTTGTCGTCGGTCCGCTTCGACCAGGGCAGGTCGGCGATCCAGTCGAGGTAGGTCCGCGCGACCGTGTACTCGGAGCTGGCGGTGGGGATGCTCTTGAGGCGGTTGAGCTCCTTCTGCGCGACCTTCTCCACCTCGGGCGGGAGGCCGGCCTTCTTGAGCCGCTCCTGCAGCTCGTCCAGCTCCTCCTCCTCCTCGCCGAGCTCGCCCAGCTCCTCCTTGATCGCCTTGAGCTGCTGGCGGAGGTAGTACTCGCGCTGCGTCTTCGACATCTCGCCCTTCACGGCGGAGTCGATCTTGTTGGAGAGCTTCAGGATCTCGCGCTTGCGGTTCAGGAGCTCGAGGACCAGCTTCATCCGCGCCTTGAGGTCGACCGTCTCGAGGACCTGCTGCTTCTCCTCGATCGGCACGTCGACGTTGGCGGCGATGAGGTCGGCGAGGTGGCCGGGGTGGGTGATCGACTCCACCAGCTCGGTCGCGGCCGCGGGGAGCTCGGGCATCAGCTCGATCACCTCGCGCGCCAGCTTCTTCAGGTTGATCGCCAGCGCCTCGACCTCGACGTCGTCGGTGCTCGTCTGGTCCTCGACCGGGTCGATCCGCGCCTTCAGGTAGGGGGACTCCTGCACCAGCTCGACCACCTGGAAGCGCGCGAGCCCCTGGACGACGAGCGAGTAGTTGTCCTCTCCCATCTTGAGCAGCTTCACCACCCGGGCCACGGTCCCCACCGGGTAGAGATCGGCCGCCCCGGGATCCTCCTCCTCGGCCTTCCGCTGGGTCACCACGCCGATCACCTGCTCGTCGCGGACGGCGTCCTTGATGAGCGCGATGGTCTTGGCCCGCCCGACCGCCAGCGGCAGCACGCCGCCCGGGAAGAAGACCGAGTTGCGCAGCGGCAGGATCGGCAGGACGGCGGGGATGTCCTCCCGGTTGATGAGCCCCGGGGGCGCCATCGCGGGCGCGACCTGCGCCCCGGCGGCGACCTTCTTCTCCTTCTCGGACATCGCGCTCTCCTCGGGCCGCAGCGGCCGGCGACCCACGCATAGGGGATACCGGGGCGGCGGCGGCTTGGCAACTGCCGTTGCGCGCCGTCGCCCGCGCGGCGGGGCGCGGCGGCCCGGCGTTTGACCGGTGGGCGGGGGGCCGTTAGCATCGAGCCCACCCAGCACCGGGAGCCCGCCATCGTCCGGATCGGCCACATCAGCGACGTCCACCTGGCCGACCGCTCCAGGTACCCGCGCCACGGCATCACCGCGCGCGACTGCGAGCGCCACTCGGCGCGGCTCGCCCGCGATCTCCTCGAGGCGCTGCTCGAGGTCGGCGTGGATCACCTCGTGGTGACCGGTGACCTGACGCTCTCGGGCGAACCCCGCGAGTTCGAGCGGGCCGCCGAGCTCCTGCGCCCGTGGGCCGACGCCGGGCGGCTCACGGTGGTCCCCGGGAACCACGACGTCTGGACCGAGAGCGCGCTCGACGCCGCCCGGTTCCTCCGGGCGATCGGCGCCGACGGGCGCGGGATGCGGCGCCCGGCCCCGACCTACCCCCACGTCGCCCCGGTCGGCGACGACGTGGTCCTGGTGGGGCTCGACAGCGCCCGCTGGGGAGAGGACCCGCGCGCCACCGCCGGCCGGCTCGGCGGGGAGCAGCTGCGGACGGCGCGGGAGCTCTGCCGCGCGCACCAGATGGAGGGGCGCGCCACCATCCTCGCGCTCCACCACCACCTGGTGCTCCCGCGCGAGCGGATCCCCTCCGACCGGGCGACGTCGCGGATGCCGCTCGCCGACGCCGATCAGGTCATCCGGCTCGTCGCCGATCTCCCCGTCGCCGCCGTCCTCCACGGCCATCGCCACTGCGCCTTCCGCGTCGACGTCCCGGGGCCGGAGCGGCCGACCCCGGTGCTCTGCGCCGGCTCGGTGTCGCGCGCGTCCGACGAGCCGGTGCGGCGCGCCCGCGCCTTCGTCTACCAGTTCGACGCGGGCGGGCTCCACGGCGTCGAGGCGCTGGTGGCCGGGACGGCCTGACCGTCGCCCGCCTTGCCGCTCGCCGCCCGCGCGAGGTATCCCTGGATCCATGCGCCGGCTCCTCCTGGTCCTGCTCGCCGCCGCGCTGCTGCTCGGGGGCGGGCTCTCCCTCGCCCGGGCATGGCGCGCGCGGGAGGTCGCGGCCGGCTCGGCCCTCGAGCGCGCCCGCCTCGGCCGCGAGTTCGCCGAGCGCGCGGCGCTCGCCCGCGCCCTCCCGGCGGAGCCCCCCGAGGCCTGGCGCGCCGAGGCGAGCGCGCTCCTCGGCTGGTACCTCTCCTCGATCGACGCCGTCGCCCGGGCCCACCCCGGCGCCCCCCCGCGCCCCGGCGCGCTCGCGCGGGCCGAGGCCGAGCGGCGGGGGTCGCTCCCCGCCCAGGAGCGGGCGACCCTCGAGGAGTTCCAGCGGTACGCCTCGGGCCGGGTGGCCCTGCTGCGCTCGGGGCGCTACGCGCCGCTCGCCTCTGCCGCGGACGCCGGGCTCCGGCTCGACCTGCTCGCGATCGAGCCGGGCCCGTCCCCCGCCGGCGGGCCGGGGCTGCGGATCGACTTCGCGCTCTGGGGCCCGCCGCGCCTCCTCGAGCGGATCGACGGTGCCCCGCGCGCCGGACCCCGCACGACGAGCCCGGTCAGCCTCGACCGCCTCGCCGTACGGCTCCGCGACGAGCGCGGGGCGCTCTACGGCGAGATGACCGGCGCCGGCGAGCCGTACCTGAAGCTCCTCGACGGCGAGCGCTTCGCGGAGGAGCTGCCGCCGTCGGTCACCTTCGGGACCTGGTGGCTCGAGCTCCTCCCGCGGGAGGCGCGGACCGTCGAGCTCGAGCTCCACGCGACGATCCACGGCGCGAGCGGGCGCGCCTGGCCCGCCCGGCTCGTCGCCTCGTTGCCCGTGGAGGAGGGGTGGACGCTGCCGCCCGGGGTCGCGTACCAGGCCGAGGTGCGCGAGGCGGCGCCCCCGCCGCCCCCGCCTCCCCGGTCGCCATGACCGATCCCTCGCCGGGGACCGCGTCCGACCCGCCGCTCCCGGGCCCGGACTTCGACGCGCCGCTCGAGGAGCTCTCCCGCGACGCCCTCACCGCCTTCCTCTCCACGGCCCTCCTGCCCGCCGAGACGCTCGCGCTCGTGAAGCGGCTCGGGCTGGCCCGGCCGGGCTTCCGGCCCGAGTCGCTCGGCGAGGTCGAGCGATGCGACCTCCTCGCCGACGAGATCCGCGCCGATCCGCTCGCCCGGCGGCCGGTCCTCGACGCCGTCCGCGCCGCCCTGGAGGAGCCGGCCTTCGCGACCGCCCCGCTCGACGAGGCCGCCGCCGAGGAGCTGCTCGAGGTGGCGGCGCGCGACCACGGCCTCGCCCTCGCGCTCTGGCGCCTCCTCGCCGACCCCCAGCCCGCCGTCCGGGCGCTCGCCGCCCGGGCGCTCGAGGAGCTCGCCGCCGAGTGGTTCGGCCCCCCCGAGGATCCCGACGGGGCGGCGCCGTTCGCCGCGACCTCGGAGGCCGCGGAGGATCCCGCGGGCCCGGGCCGCCGCGACCGGGAGCCCCGCCCCCCCGCCGACGGGCGGCTCGCGGCGCTCGAGGACCGGCTCCGGAAGGCGGAGGCACGCGCCGAGGAGGCGCGCCGGCGCGGCGACGCCGCGCGGGAGAAGCTCCAGGGGCAGCTCCGCGAGGCCCGCGCGGACCAGGCCCGGGCCGAGGCCGACGCGGCGCGGGCCCGGGAGGCCGCGGCC
>JAJXSQ010000099.1 GCA_021784495.1 Myxococcales bacterium
GGCCCCGCCGCGGCGCCTGCGCCCGCCGTCGTCGCCCCCCACGAGTTCACCGCCGTGGACGTCACCCCGCCCGCGGGCGGGAGCGGCGCGGCCGGCGCCGGCGCTCCGCCGGCCACCACCTCGGACCTGGCGGCCCAGCTCACCGCCTGCCGGGACGAGGTGACCGCGCTCGACCGGCGCACCGCCGCGGCCGAGCCGAAGCACTCCGGCCTCATCCCCCACGTCCTCTTCGGGCCGAAGATCGCCATCCTGAACTTCCCCTCCCCGACGATCGGCCTCGAGACCCGGATCTACGAGGTCGTCGGCCTCTCCTTCGACTACGGCTACATCCCCAAGATCAACGCCGGCTCGATGAAGGTCGGGTTCACCAACTGGAACGTCGCCCTGAGGCTCTTCCCCTGGCAGGGCGCCTTCTTCGTCGGCGCCGCCTACGGCCACTACGACCTCCAGGGGACCTCGACGGCGACGTCGACCAGCGGCGCGACCGTGGCCACCCAGGCGACGATGGAGAGCGCCTACGTCGCCCCGGAGCTCGGGTGGCGCTTCATCGGGAGCAGCGGCTTCTTCACCGGGATCGACCTCGGGTGGGCCTTCAACACCGGGTACACCTCGACCCTGAGCGCGCCCGCGGGCGCGAGCCTGGGGAACCTGGGCGACCTGAAGACCAACGCCGACAAGTACCTCAAGTCCGGGATCCCGCTCGTCGGCCTGCTCGAGATCGGCTGGCTCCTCTAGCGCCGCGCCCACCCGAGAGAGAGGAGGCAGCGATGATCCGCGAGGACGTCCTCCAGCAGTTCCCCGAGCTGTTCGGCACCAGGACCGTGAACGGGCGGTCGGTGAACGTCGAGGAGACGATCGCCGCGCTCACCCGGGAGCTCCGGCCGGAGATCGCCGCCGCCCTCGCCGCGCGCCAGGCGCTCCTCCGCTCACCGGCGCCGGTGCGCGAGCGGTACGCCTGGGCGCGGTGGGACGAGACCTTCGAGGATCCGGTGAGCGGTCGTCCCTGGACCTTCCGGCAGATCGTCCAGGGGCTCCTCGACAACGCCGCCGGGCGGGAGAGCCCGTGGCGCTGGCGGCTCAACGACGAGGTGCCCATCCCCGAGCACGTCCACCCGTCGCGGAACCCGGGGCTGGAGCTCACCGGCCCCTGGCACCCGCTCGACATGGCCTTCAACGCCCTCAACAGCCCGGCGCCGATGAACATGCCGGACTTCGAGGACGCGTCGCCGCCCCACTTCCGCCCCGACGGGACGCCCTCGGACCAGCCGATCGGGATCTTCGCGGCGCTCCGGAACGCCAAGGAGATCTTCGAGGGCAAGTGGACGGGTCGTCCCTACGAGGTGACGAAGAAGGGCCGGACCCGCGCCTACCGGATCGAGGCCCCGCCGGCCCGCTGGCCGACCCGCCTCGCCCGCCCGCCCAGCTTCCACGTCCGGTACGACCACGTCCGGGTGGACGACCAGCCGGTCCCGGGGATCATCCCGGTCACCGTCCTCTGGACGCTCCACAACCACGACGCGCTCGCCCGCGCCGGCAGCGGCGTCTACTTCTACATCCCCAAGCTCCAGACCCCGCGCGAGGCGCTCATCGTCGAGCGGCTCCTCTCGCGCCTCGAGGCGACGATCGGCGTGCCGGTCGGCACCATCAAGATCAAGATCCTCTACGAGGAGGGGAACGCCGGGCGGCAGCTGCCGGCGATCGTCTGGGTGCTCCGGCGGCGCCTGCTCGGGACCAACGTCGGCCGCTGGGACTACCTGGGGAGCCTCATCGAGATCTGGAAGGACGACCCGCACGGCGTCTTCCCCGATCCCCAGTCGATCGGGATGGCCACCCCGACGATGATCGCCTACCAGCGCTACAACGCGCTGCTCATGCTCCTCGCAGGGCTCAAGGGGGGCGCGCTCACCCAGGGGGCGCCGATCGGCGGGATGGCGGCGGTCATGATCTACCAGGACGGCGATCCCTACGGCCGCTCCCGGTACAACCCGCTCGCCCTGCGCGCGATGGCCATCGACAAGCTGCGCGAGCGGCTGCTCGGCCTCCTGTTCGTCCCCGCGGGGCCGCTCCCCGCCGGCGCGCGCCCCGCGCTCGACGAGATCCTCGCCGGCCGGGTCGTGGGGCGGCTGCACGACGCCTACCGGCAGAGCTGGGTCGCGAGCCCAGAGGCGGCCTACGTCGCGGCGGGGAACGCGCCGCTCCGCGCCGCGGTCGGGGAGCTCCAGGCGCTCCTCGACGCGCCGGTCGAGACCGTGGACGTGGCCGGGAGGCCGGTCCCGACGGCCGCGAGCGGCCTCGCCGCGGCGGAGCGCGAGCTGCTCCGCGCGCGCGGGCTCCTCGACGATCGCGGGCGGATCACCCCCGCCGTGATCGGCCCCGAGCAGCTCGCCTCGCCGGAGGCGCTCCTCACGCCGGAGCTCTGGGAGTCGATCTACGCCGTCCCCCGCGGGGACGTCACCATCGAGCACGTCCAGCACGCGTTCTACATGGCGGCCAACTACGGCTTCCAGATCCTGAACGGCAACTTCGCGGCGGCGATCGACGACTACGAGCTGAAGCTCCGCTTCATGAACGACCTGGCCACCTACCGGATCAACGTCTCCTGGCTCTGGGCGCTGGTCCGCCACCAGGCGGTCATCACCCGCGACGGCCACCTCCAGCGCCAGGTGCGCACCGAGGACGGGGTGGTCCTCGGGCCGGGCGACGAGCCGGTGCGGGCGGGCACCCGCCTCGACCGGGCGCTCCTCGACCGCGTCCTGGCGCTCCACGACGAGTGGACCGCGGCGTTCTTCGCCGAGCTCGATCGCCGGGGCGACCCCGGCCGCTTCGACCGCTCGAAGGCCCCGGTCATCATGGAGCTGCTGCGGCGCCAGCTCCTCTCCCCCCGCTACGTCCAGCACAGCGCGCGGGTCCTCTTCGTCGTCGCGGCGGCGAGCCCGGCCGAGCGTCCGGCGCTGCTCGACGCCATCTTCGACCTGCCGCGCGAGGAGATCGTCGCGCGGGTCCGGTCCGGCGCGCTGCACGCGGCGGCGCTGACCGCGCACGACTACGTCCACGACGTCTTCGACCGGGACGGCCGGCCGGCGTAGGGCGTGCCCCGTCCGGCGCCGGCGCGCGGCCGCGCCGTCGCCCCGGACGGGTGTCGTCGCCTCGAGCTGGCCGCCACCTCCCCGGCTCGGCCCACCCTCCGCTCGGTCCCGGCCACCGTCCGGACGGTGGCCGGGCGCCGGCGTCGCCGGCGCAAGGTCGCGGATCCCGGGCGATCGGCGCCTGGCAGGGGGCTCGCATCCTCCGGCCTCGACCGCCCGCCTCCGGGCGGCGAAAGGAGAGCGCCCGTGACCGCGTCCCCGGTGATGAACGTCCTGAAGAGCGAGCTGCCCCCGGCCAGGGCGCTGAGGCTCGACGAGGAGCTGGCCTACGTCCCGGGCTCGATCGTGAGCCGCGCCATCGCCCGCGCCCCGGGCGGCTCGATCACCCTCTTCGCCTTCGACGCGGGGCAGGAGCTCTCCGAGCACACCGCCCCGTTCCACGCCCTCGTCCAGGTGCTCGACGGCGCCGTCGAGCTCACCATCGGCGGGGAGAGGCTGGTCGCGCGGCGGGGCGAGACGGTCCTCATGCCGGCGAACGTCCCCCACGCGCTCCGCGCGCTGGCGCCGTTCAAGATGCTCCTCTCGATGGTCCGCGGCGCCGCCGCCTAGGCCGGGGGCGCGCCGGGGGCGGCCGGTCCCGCCGAGAGCGTGGAGATCCTCCCCGGGTTGGCCTAGCCTCCGGTGCCGGGCGGCGTCCGCCCGACGACGCGCCACGCGCGCGAGGAGGCACCCCGTGATCGACAGGAGGTCGGCCAGCTTCGTCCAGTCGCTCTGCATGGGCCGGATCGAGGAGGAGATCGTCTTCCCCTTCCCGGCGATGCGGCCGGCCGAGCGCGAGGTCCTGGAGCAGGTGCTCGCGAGCGTGAACCAGCTCCTCGCCCCGCGCGCCAAGGACTTCCGCGCCTGGGACGTGGCGGGCGAGATGCCCGCCGCCTTCCTGGAGGAGCTCCGCTCCTTCGGCCTCTTCGGCCTCGTCGTCCCCGAGGCGCACGGCGGGCTCGGCTTCGGGTCGGCCGCCTACTCCCGGGTGCTCCAGGAGATCGCGCGCCACGACGGCTCGGTCGCGCTCACCGTCGGCGCCCACAGCTCGATCGGGATGCGGGGGCTCCTCCTCCTCGGGACCGAGGCCCAGAAGGCGCGCTGGCTCCCGCGGCTCGCCACCGGCGAGCTGATCGCCGCCTTCTGCCTGACCGAGCCCGGCGCCGGCTCCGACGCGGCCTCGGTGAAGACCACCGCCCGCCGCGACGGGGAGGGCTGGATCCTGAACGGCGAGAAGCTCTGGATCACCAACGGCGGGATCGCCGGCTTCTACACCGTCTTCGCCAAGACCCCCTCGGGCGAGTCGGATGGGAAGGCGCACATGACCGCCTTCATCGTCCCGCGCGACCTCCCGGGGATCTCGACCGGGCCCCACGAGGACAAGATGGGGATCCGCGCCTCGAACACCACGACGGTCCTCTTCGAGGACGTCCGGCTCGGCGCCGAGCACGTCCTCGGCGAGGTCGGCAAGGGCTTCAAGGCGGCGATGCGCATCCTGAACGCCGGCCGCTCCGGGCTCGGCGGCGGGTGCGTCGGCGGGATGAAGCGGCTCATCGCCCTGGCGACCCGGCAGGCGTCGGAGCGCCGGCAGTTCGGGCGCCCGATCGCCGAGTTCGGCCTGGTGAAGCAGAAGCTGGGCGGCATGGTGGTCGACGCCTACGCCTCCGAGTCGGTGGTGGGGCTGGTCGCCGGCCTCTCCGACCAGGGCTACGAGGACTACGCGGTGGAGGCGGCCATCTCCAAGCTCTTCGCCACCGAGGCGCTCTGGCGGACCGCCGACGAGGCGCTCCAGATCGCCGGCGGCAACGGCTTCATGCGCGAGTTCCCCTACGAGCGGGTGGTGCGCGACGCCCGCATCAACCGGATCTTCGAGGGGACCAACGAGATCCTCCGGCTCTTCGTGGCGCTCACCGCCTTGAGCCGCGTCGGCGAGCAGCTGAAGGAGGTGGTCCACGGCCTCCGCGGCGTCCTCGCCGAGCCGATCAAGGGCTTCGGGGTGCTCTCCGACTACGCGCTGAAGCAGGCGACGATCCACACCGGCCTGGTCGGCGAGCGCCGCAGCTTCACCCGGCTCCACCCCGCGCTGCAGGAGCTCGGCGAGCAGGTCGAGGGGCTGGTCCGCGAGGTCGCCTGGGTCGCCGACCGGGAGCTGCGCCGCCACGGCAAGGCGATCGTCGACCAGCAGTTCGCGCTGCGCCGCATCGCCGACATCCTCGTCGACCTCCTGGTCACCGTCGCCATCCTCTCCCGGGTGACCGGCGCGCTCGAGGCCAGGGGGGAGGCCGGCGCCGCGCGCGAGCTGGAGATCGCCCGGGTCTTCGCGCGGGAGGCGCGGAGCCGGATCCGCGGCAACCTCCACCGCGTCGACGCGAACGACGACGCCCTCGTCGTCTCGATCGCCGACGACGCCCTCGCGCGCGAGGGGTACGGCTGGGACCTGCCCTGACCGCGCCGCGCCGCCTCGCGGCCGCGCTCCTCCTCGCCGCTCCGGCCGCGACCCTCGCCGGACCGCCCTACACGACCGACGACCCCGAGCCGGTCGAGCCCCGCCACTGGGAGGTCTACCTCGCCTCCCAGGACTTCTGGAGCGCCGGCGCGGCCGGCGGGAGCGACGGCACCGCGCCGCAGCTCGAGGTGAACTACGGCGCCGCGCCCGATCTCCAGCTCCACGCCATCGTCCCGCTCGCCTGGGCGCGCCCCGCGGGGGGAAGGCTCGCCGCCGGCGCCGGCGACGTGGAGGTCGGGGCGAAGCTCCGCCTGGTCCACCAGGACGGGTGGCGCCCCCAGCTCGGGATCTTCCCCATCGCCGAGCTGCCGCTCGGCGACGCCGCCCTCGGCCTCGGGGCCGGCCACCTCGAGGTGCTCCTCCCGCTCTGGCTGCAGGAGCGGCTGGGCGACTGGACCACCTACGGCGGCGGGGGGCGCTGGCTCGGCAACCCGGGGCCGGGCGGGCGCGGCTCCTGGTTCGTCGGCTGGCACGTCGAGCGCCAGGTCACGGCGCGGCTCTCGATCGGCGCCGAGATCTACCACGGCGTGACCGGCGAGGACGGCGCCCCCGGCGACACCCGCGCCAACGTCGGGATCGTCCTCGACCTCGACGACCTCCAGCACCTGCTCCTCTCCGCGGGCCGGGCCATCGGCCGCCCGGCGGCGCAGGGCTACCTCGCCTACCAGCTCACCTTCGGGCCGCCGGGCTGACCCGCGCCGGGCGAGCCGAGGCAGCGGGAGGTCGAGTCGAGGAAGGCCCGGACCGCCGCCGGCAGGTGGGGATCCGGCCGGCGCACGAGCGCGACGTGCCAGGGGATCTCCGGCTCGCCGACCGGGACCGAGGCGAGCCGCCGCCGGTCGAGCCGCCGGCAGATGGTCTCGGGCAGGAGCGCGACGCCGAGGCCGGCGGCCACGAGCTCGGCCATGAAGTCCCACTGCGAGCTCTCGCTCGCCACCTCCGGCGCGAGGCCGACGCCGCGGAAGGCCGCCAGGACGAGGTCGTGCAGGGCGAAGTCGCGGCGGTAGTGGACGAGCGGGCGGCCGGCCAGCTCCCGGAGGGCGAGCCGCCGGCGCCGGGCGAGCGGGTCGGCGGCCGGGAGCACCGCCAGGAGGAGCTCGCGCGCGACGGGCCGGACGTCGAAGGCGGCGGTGTCGGTCGGCAGGATCGTCACCCCGAGGTCGAGCTCGCGCGCCAGGACGAGCGCCTCGACCCGGCGCGCCCCCGTCTCGCGCAGCTCCAGCGCCACCCCCGGGTGGCGCCGCCGGAAGTCGGCGACCACCCGGGGGAAGAAGGCGCCGCTCACCATCGGCGGCAGGCCGATCCGGAGCCGCCCCCGTCGAGCGCCGGCGAGCTCCCCCAGCTCCTCCTCGACCGCCCGGACCCCGTCCAGGATCGCCTCGGCGCGGCGGAGCACGAGCGCGCCGGCGTCGGTGGTCGAGGCCCGCCGCCGGTCCCGGTGGAGGAGCGGGACCCCCAGCTCCTCCTCGAGCCCCTTCACCAGCTTGGAGACCGCGGACTGGGAGAGGTGGAGCGCCGCCGCGGCGCGGGTGAAGCCCCCCTGCCGCGCCACCTCGGCGAAGGCCCTGAGCGCCCGGATGTCCACGCCGTCCCCTCCCCACTCGTTCGTCCATTCTTTAATGGAATCGTGGACATGATTTCAATTCACTTCCGTCACGTGTTCGCCGCCGCTAGATCCCGGCCATGCCCGCGAACGCCCTCCCCGCCCTCCCCGCCCCGCCCGCCCCCGCCGGAGCCCCCCCGGGCCCCGGTCGCCGCGCGGCGATCCTCCTCCCCGGGCTCCGCGGCCTGGCGGGGATGTGCCTCCTGCTGGCCTTCTGGGGGGCCGGGGTCCTCGTCGCGCGCCTGCTCCACCTCCCGGCGCCGGG
>JAJXSQ010000100.1 GCA_021784495.1 Myxococcales bacterium
CCGCGGGGCCACCCGCGGGGCCACCCGCGACGCCCCCGACCGCCGCGCCGCCGCCGTCCGCGTCGCCGTCGCCGTCCGCGCCGGAGAGGAGCCCGTGAACCACTTCCAGCGCCGCCGGGGCGCGCTCCACGCCGAGGCGGTGCCGCTCGAGGCGCTGGCGCGGCTCCACGGCACGCCGCTCTACGTCTACTCCACGGCGACCCTCGCTCGGCACTGGCGGGTCCTCGACCGCTCGCTCCGGGGGCTCGACCGGACCGTCTGCTACGCGGTGAAGGCCAGCTCGAACCTGGCGATCCTCTCGCTCCTCGCCCGGCTCGGCTCCGGCTTCGACATCGTGAGCGGCGGCGAGCTCTACCGGGTCCTGCGCGCCGGCGGCGACCCGCGCCGGGTGGTCTTCAGCGGCGTCGGGAAGCGCGACGACGAGATCGCCTTCGCCCTCGACGCCGGCGTCCGCACCCTGAACGTCGAGAGCGCGCCGGAGCTGGCGCGGGTCTCGGCGGTGGCGCGGCGGCTGAAGGTCCGCGCGCCCATCGCGCTCCGGGTGAACCCGGACGTCGATCCCCGGACCCACCCCTACATCGCCACCGGGCTGCGCACCTCGAAGTTCGGCGTCCCGATCGCCGAGGCGCGCCGGCTCTACGCCGCCGCGGTCCAGGACCCGCACCTCGACGTGCGGGGCGTCGCCTGCCACATCGGCTCGCAGATCACCACCGTCCGCCCCTTCGTCGACGCCATCGGCCGCCTGCGCGCCCTCGCCGCCGACCTGGAGGGCGCCGGGATCCGGCTCCGCCAGCTCGACGTCGGCGGCGGCCTCGGGATCACCTACCGCGACGAGGCCCCGCCCGATCCGGAGCGCTGGGGGGCGGCCCTCCGCCGGGCGCTCGCCGGCTGGTCCGGCGAGGTGATCGTCGAGCCGGGGCGGGTCCTGGTCGGCAACGCCGGCGTGCTCCTCACCCGGGTCCTCTACGTGAAGCGCTCCGGCGCCCGGACCTTCGTGGTGGTCGACGCCGCCATGAACGACCTCGCCCGCCCCAGCCTCTACGACGCCTGGCACGCCATCGAGCCGGTGGCGCCGCCGCGCCGGGGCGCGCCGGTCGCCCGCTGCGACGTCGTCGGCCCCGTCTGCGAGTCGTCCGACTTCCTGGCGCGGGGGCGCCGGCTCGCCCTGCCGGCCGAGGGCGACCTCCTCTGCGTCCGCACCGCCGGGGCCTACGGCTTCGCCATGTCCTCGAACTACAACTCGCGCCCGCGCGCCGCCGAGGTGCTGGTCGACGGCGACGCGGCCCGGCTCGTCCGCGCCCGCGAGACCTACCCCGACCTGGTCCGCGGCGAGGAGGTCGCGCCGCGCCCGCGCCGATTCCCGGTTCGGCGCGGATAGGCTACAGTCCTCGGCCCACCCCTCCCCTCCGGAGCCCGCATGCGCCTCGAAGGATCGATGGTCGCGATCGTCACCCCGATGAAGGAGGGGGCGGTCGACCACCCCGCCCTGCGCGAGCTCGTCGAGTGGCAGCTCGCCGAGGGGACCGACGGCATCATCCCCTGCGGCACCACCGGCGAGGCCGCCACCCTCACCGCCGGCGAGCGGCGCGAGGTGGTGAAGACCGTCGTGGGCCAGGTGCGGGGGCGGGCCGCGGTGATCGCCGGCGCCGGCTCGAACGCCACCCGCGAGGCGATCGAGGGCGTCCAGGCGGCCCGCGAGCTGGGGGCCGACGCCGCCCTCGTCGTCACCCCCTACTACAACAAGCCGACGCAGGAGGGGCTCTACCGTCACTACCAGGCGATCTGGGAGGCGGTCCGGTTCCCGGTGGTGGCCTACAACGTCCCCTCCCGCACCGCGGTCGACCTCCTCCCCGAGACCGTCGCCCGGCTCGTCCGGACCGGCGCGGTGGTGGGCATCAAGGAGGCGACGGCGAGCATGGACCGCCAGATCCAGCTCGTCGAGCTCTGCGGGCCGGACGGCCTCGCCTACCTCACCGGCGACGACTTCACCGTCCTCCCCTACCTCGCCTGCGGCGGCCACGGCGTGATCTCGGTCGTGGCCAACGTCGCCCCCCGGGCCATGAAGGAGCTGGTCGTCGCCGCCCGCGGCGGCGACGCCGCCGGCGCGCTGCGCCGCCAGGTGGCGCTGGCCGAGCTGAACCGGATGATGTTCGTCGAGACCAACCCCGGCCCGGTGAAGGCCGCGGTCGCGCTCCTCGGGCGGGCGGGGCCCGAGCTCCGGCTCCCGCTGGCGCCGGTCTCCGACGCCAGCCTGGCGCGGATCCGGGCGGCGATGGAGCGCTTCGGCCTCGCCCTCGCCCCGGCCCGCGCCTGAGGAGGTCCACGTGATCCAGGTCGTCGTCTCCGGCGCCGCCGGCCGCATGGGGCGCGAGATCGTCCGGCTCGTGCTGGCCGGCGACGGGCTGGCCCTCGCCGGCGCCGTCGACCGCGCCCCCGGGGCCGCCGGCCAGGACGCGGCGGCGCTCGCCGGCCTGCCCCCCTGCGGCGTCCGGATCGCCGCCTCGCTCGCCGAGGCGCTCCCCGCGGCCGGGGTGGTGATCGACTTCACCCACTTCGAGGCCTCCGCCGCCCACGCCGAGGCCTGCGCCGCCGCCGGGATCCCGATGGTGGTGGGCGCGACCGGCTTCACCCCCGCGGCCCGCGCGCGCGTGGCCGCCGCGGCGGCGCGGATCCCGATCGTCCTCTCCCCCAACATGAGCGTCGGGGTGAACGTCCTCTTCGACCTGGTCCGGCAGGCGGCGACCACGCTGGGCGACGCCTACGACGTCGAGATCGTCGAGCTCCACCACCGGAGGAAGAAGGACGCGCCGAGCGGCACCGCCGTCCGGCTCGCCGAGGTGGCGGCGGCGGCGCTCGGCCGGGACCCGGCGCGCGACGTCACCCTCGCGCGGCAGGGGATGATCGGCGAGCGGCCGGCGCGCGAGATCGGCGTGCAGACGGTCCGCGGCGGCGACGTGGTCGGCGAGCACACCGTCTTCTTCTTCGGCGAGGGGGAGCGGCTCGAGCTCACCCACCGGGCGACCTCCCGCGAGCAGTTCGCCCGCGGCGCCGTCCGCGCCGCGCGCTGGATCGCCGGCCGGCCGGCCGGCCTCCACGACATGGCCGACGTGCTCGGCCTCCGGCGGGGCCCGTGAGGAGCTGCCGCTACCGCCTCGGGCTGGAGGAGCGCTGGGGCGCGATCGAGGGGGACCGCGTCCGGCCTCTCGGCGGCGAGCCCTGGGCCGGCGGGCTGCCCTCCGGCCCGGCGATCCCGCTCGCCTCGGTGACCCTCCTCGCCCCCGTCCGGCCGTCCAAGGTGGTCTGCATCGGCCGGAACTACCTCGCCCACGCCCGCGAGATGGGGAACGAGGTGCCGAGGCAGCCGCTCATCTTCCTGAAGCCGCCGTCGGCGGTGATCGGCCCGGGGGAGGCGATCCGCTGCCCGGCCGCGTCGCGGGAGGTGCACCACGAGGCGGAGCTCGCGGTGGTGGTCGGGCGGGCGCTCTCCCGGGCCACCGCGGCCGAGGCGCGCCGCGCGGTCTTCGGCTACACCTGCCTGGACGACGTCACCGCCCGCGACATCCAGCGGGAGGAGAAGCAGTTCACCCGCGCCAAGGGCTTCGACACCTTCTGCCCGGTCGGCCCGGCGATCGAGACGGCGCTCGACCCCGGCGACCTCGCCGTCGTCTGCCGGGTGAACGGCGCCGAGCGCCAGCGCGGCTCGACGCGGGACATGGCCTTCGATCCCTTCGCCCTGCTCGCCTTCATCTCCGGGGTCATGACGCTCCTCCCCGGCGACGTGGTCGCGACCGGGACCCCGGAGGGCGTCGGGCGGATCGACCCCGGGGACCTGGTGGAGGTCGAGATCCCGGGGATCGGCGTCCTGGCCAACCCGGTGATCGCCGACGGGTGACGGCCGGGCCGCGCCTGGCGCCGGCCCCCGTCCCGCGCTACACCCGGCCCGTGCGCGCCTTCCTCGGCGTGGGGACGAACCTCGGCGACCGCTGGGCCCACCTGGCGCTCGCGGCCCGGCTCCTCCGCGCGGCGCCGCGGGTGGCGCTGCTGCGCGCCTCGCGGGTGCTCGACACCGCGCCGCTCGGCCCCCCCCAGCCGCGCTTCCTGAACGCCGCGCTGGAGCTCGAGACCGGGCTCTCCCCGGGCGCGCTCCTCGCCCTCTGTCGGGAGATCGAGCGGGCGGCGCACCGGCGGCCGGCCGTCCGCTGGGGGCCGCGGTCGCTCGACCTCGACCTGCTCCTCGCCGGCGACCTGGTCGTCCGGGCGCCGGGCCTCGCCGTGCCCCACCCCGGCCTCGCCGCCCGGCGCTTCGTCCTCGCGCCGCTCGCGGAGCTCTGCCCGGCCCGGGCCGTGCCGGGCGCCGGCGCCACCGTCGCCGAGCTCCTCGCCGCCGCGCCCCCCTGGGACGGGCGCGACGCTGGGCTCTACCCCGCCTGATCGGGCGATCCCGCGCCCCCGCCCCTCTCCCCCCGGCGCCGCGCGCCGGTCCGGCCGTGCTAAACCGGATCGCCGTCCCCGCCACGCCCGCCAGGAGCGCCCGCATGCCCCGCCTCGCCCGCACCCTCGCCGCCGCCCTCCTCGCCGCCGCCGCCCTCCCCGGCGGATCGGCGCGGGCCGCCGACCCGGCCGCCCGGCCGCCCGCGGCCGGCGCCGACCAGGGACTGGTCGTCTTCCACTCCCGGTGCTCGCGCTGCCACGGCGCCGACGGCCGCGGCAAGGCGATCTTCACCACCCCGAGCATGGTGACCTCCACGCTCGACCAGGCGGCGATGGAGCGGGTGATCGCCGCCGGGCGCGGGCGGATGCCCTCGTTCCGCGGAGACCTGTCGAGCGAGGAGATCCGGGCCGTGGCCGCCTTCATCAAGCGCGACCTGGCCCGCTGACCGGCCGCCGCGGCCGCTCAGCGGCCGGCGGCGCGCAGGACCGCGGCCACCGCCGCCCGGGGGAGCGGCTCGCAGCTCCCCAGCAGGCGGGCGGCGAGCGCGATCCGGGCGACGCGCTCGAGCGTCTCCATCCGGTCGACCGCCTCCTCCAGCGTGGCCCCGAGGCAGAGGGCGCCGTGCCGGGCGAGGAGGAGCACGTCGTGCCCGGCGAGGAGCGGGGCGAGCGAGGCCGGCACCTCGGCGGTGCCCGGGGTGGCGAAGGGCGCGACGGCGACCGGTCCGAGCGTCACCGCCGCCTCCGGGACCAGGTCGCCGGGCCAGGGGGCGCCGGCCACGGTGAAGGCGACGGCGGCGAGCGGGTGGGCGTGGACCGCGGCCCGCGCGTCGGGGCGCGCCGCGAAGGCGGCGAGGTGCATCGCCAGCTCGGTCGACGGGCGCCCGCGCCCCGCCCGGACGGCGCCGTCCGCGTCCACCACCAGGAGGTCGCCCGGGCGCAGGGCGCCCTTGCGCGCGCCCGACGGGGTCACCAGGAAGGCGCCGCCGCCGAGCCGGACCGAGAGGTTCCCCTCGCCGGCGCCGATCAGGTCCCGCTCGGCGAGCCGCCGGCCGGCCGCGCACAGGGCGCGCCGGAGGGGCTCCTCGCCGGGAGCCCGCGCCCGCCCCGGGGCGCCGCGGCGGGCCGGGGCGAGCGGGCGGCGCGGGGCGGGGCGGGGGGCCACGTCAGAGGACCCGGGCGGCGAGGAGGTCCTGGACGTCGAGGAGGCCGACGGGTCGCCCCCGCCCGTCGACCACCGGCACCTGGTCGATGGCCGCCTCCCGGAGCACCCGCGCCGCGTCGACGACCAGGTCCTCGGGGCGGACGGTGCGCGGGTTGCGCCCCATCGCCGTCGCCACCGGCCGGGTGAAGTCGGTGTCCCCCTGCTCCACCAGCCGCCGCAGGTCGCCGTCGGTGAAGATGCCGACGAGCCGGCCGGCGGCGTCGGTGACGGCGGTGGCGCCGGGCCGCCCCGGAGTCTCGGTCATGGCGGCGACCGCCGCGGCCAGCGGGGCCGCCTCGGCGACGACCGGGTTGGCCGCCCCCTGGCGCATGAGCTCGCGCACCTTCATCAGCCCGCGGCCCAGCTTCCCGCCGGGGTGGAAGAGGGCGTAGGCCTCGCGGTCGAACGGGCGGTTCTCGAGCACCGTCATCGCGAGCGCGTCGCCCACGGCGAGGAGGACCGCCGTGGAGGCGGTCGGGGCGAGCCCCATGGGGCAGGCCTCGGCGACGTCGCCGATGGGGATCACCAGGTCGGCGGCCCGCGCCAGCGGGTTCTCGCGATCGCGGGTGACCGCCACCAGCCGCGCGCCGATGGTCCGCAGCGCCGGGAGGAGGCGGAGGAGCTCCTCGGTCTCGCCGCTGTTGGAGAGGGCGAAGACCAGGTCGTCGGCGGCGATCCGGCCGAGGTCGCCGTGGGCCGCCTCGGCCGGGTGGACGAAGAGCGACGGCGTGCCGGTCGACGCCAGCGTGGCCGAGATCTTCTGCGCCACGAAGCCCGGCTTCCCCATCCCGGTGACCACCACGCGGCCGGCGCAGCCGAGGATCCACTCGACCGCCCGCGCGAAGGCCTCGTCGAGCCGGACGCGCCCGATGGCCGCCGCCTCGGCCTCGATCACGCTCTGGCCGTAGGCGCGCAGGACCGCCGGGGCGCGGTGGACGCGCCCGCGCCCGCGCCCGCGGGCGGGGGGGCGCGCGACGCTCGCCGGCGAGCGGGGGCGGGCGGCGCGGGGGGCCGCGGACTTCTTCCGTGGGCGGGTCATCGCCGGCGGAGTATGACACGGGCCCGGACCCTTGCGGCGCCCTCGGGGGCCGCGCTATGGACCGGGCCACCCACTCCCTGGAGCGTGACGAGATGAAGTTCTTCATCGACTCGGCCGACGTCGGCGAGATCCGGAAGGCCCTGGCGCTCGGCCTGTGCGACGGGGTGACGACCAACCCCTCCCTCGTCGCGAAGACCGGGCGGCGCTTCGACGAGGTCCTCGCCGAGATCGTCGCCCTGCGCCCGGGGCCGGTGAGCGCCGAGGTCACCGCGCTCGACTTCGACGGGATGATCCGCGAGGCGCACCACTACGCCGCCTTCGGTGATCAGGTCGTGGTCAAGGTGCCGCTGATCGTCGAGGGGCTCAAGGCGGTGAAGGCGCTCAGCGCGGAGCAGATCAAGACCAACGTCACCCTCTGCTTCTCGCCGGTCCAGGCCCTCCTCGCCGCCAAGGCCGGGGCGACCTACGTCTCCCCCTTCGTCGGCCGGCTCGACGACGTCTCCGAGGACGGGATGGCGATGGTCGAGCAGATCCTGGAGATCTACCGGAACTACGCCTTCGAGACCGAGGTCCTGGTCGCGTCGGTCCGCCACCCGATCCACGTGCTCCAGGCGGCGCGGATGGGGGCGGACGTCGCGACCATCCCCTTCAAGGTGATCGAGCAGCTCGCCCAGCACCCGCTCACCGATCGCGGGCTGCAGCAGTTCCTGGCCGACTGGGAGAAGGTCCCGAAGTCCTGACCGCCGCCGTGGCCCGCTCCTCGATCCTCGCCCCGGCGCCGCCGCGCGCCCCCCGGGGCGGCGAGCCCCTCCGCCCGGGGCTC
>JAJXSQ010000101.1 GCA_021784495.1 Myxococcales bacterium
CCCCGCCGCGTCGCCGGCCGCGCCGGCCGCGCCCGCGCCGTCCGCCAGGGCCGAGCCCCTCGCCGCGCCGGAGCCGATCCGCCGCGACCACCCGCGGCACGCGGTGAGGCTTCAAGTGCTCCTGAAGACCGAGCGCGATCTGCTGACCCTCTTCACCACCAACGTCTCGAGGGGCGGGATGTTCGTGGCCACCCCCATCGACCTCCCCGACGGCACCCCGCTCCGGCTGAGCCTCGTCCACCCGGCCACCGGGGATCACTTCCCGCTCGACGCGGTGGTCCGCTGGCACGGCGCCGCTCCCTCCCCTGGGCTCGGCGTGGAGTTCACCCGGCTCGACGAGCAGCGCCGCGACGAGCTCTTCCAGTTCATCTGCTCGGAGATCCCGGTCGAGACGGTGGAGTTCGTCGCCCCCGGCGATCGGCGGCTCGCCTCGGCCGAGCCGGAGGGGGCCGGCGAATGACGCGCCTCGTGTCCTTCAAGCAGTGGCCGATCCTGGCCAAGATCATGACCATCTCGGTGGTGAGCATCACCGTGGTCAGCGCGGTGGTGCTCCTGCTCTTCGCGCCGCAGATCGAGCGGCGGCTCCTCGAGGCGAAGAAGGAGGGGGTGAAGAACGTCGTCGACGTCGCCTTCGCGACCTTCGCCGAGATGGACCAGCTCGCCCGGACCGGCCAGCTCACCCTGGCCGAGGCGCAGGCGCGCGCCGCCCGGAAGCTGGAGACGACCCGCTACGGCGACAACGAGTACTTCTGGATCAACGACGTCGACGTCCGGATGATCATGCACCCCATCCGCCCGGAGCTGGACGGCCTCGACCAGAGCGCCACCCGCGATCCGCGCGGCAAGTACCTCTTCCGGGAGTTCGTGAAGGTCGCCCGGAGCGCCGGCGCCGGCTTCGTCGAGTACCTGTGGCCCAAGCCGGGCGAGACGGTGTCGGTCCCCAAGATCTCCTACGTCCGGCTCTACGAGCCCTGGGGCTGGATCCTCGGCAGCGGCGTCTACGTGGACGACGTCCAGCGCGACATGGCGCGGATCCGCTGGGTGCTCCTCTCCGGCACCGCGCTCTTCATGGTGGTCACCCTCGGCTTCGCCGCGCTGATCGGCACCGGCATCACCCGGCCGCTCCGGAAGGTGATCACCGGCCTGAAGGACATCGCCAGCGGCAAGGGGGACATCGTCCTCACCAAGCGGATCGCCATCACCTCCATCGACGAGATCGGCCTCCTCTCCTCCGAGTTCAACGGGCTCATGGAGGCGATCGGCAGCCTCACCGTCTTCAAGAAGGTGATCGAGGAGGACGAGTCGGTGGAGGAGGTCTACGCCCGCCTGGGCGAGGTCTTCACCGGCAGCCTGGGGATGAAGGAGTGCCACATCCTGGAGGTGGTCGGCGCCCAGGGGAAGATGGTGCAGGTCTACCCGGCGGCGGCCGACCCGGACGGCCCGCGCTGCGACCCCCAGGTCCTGGAGAGCTGCGACCTCTGCAAGGCCAAGCGGACCGGCCACACCATCTCCTCCCTCACCTACCCGGCCATCTGCCGCCACTTCCGGGGGGAGCCGGGCCAGGAGCACTGCTGCATCCCCATGGTGGTCGGCGGGGGCGCCATCGGCGTCGTCCAGTTCGTGCTCGAGGGCGGCGAGCGCCGCGCCGTCGCCCGGGCGTCCGAGGCCGGCCTCTACCGGGTCGAGCAGTACATCAAGGAGTCGCTGCCGGTCATCGAGACCAAGCGGCTCATGACCACGCTGCGCGAGGCGTCGCTCCGGGATCCGATGACCGGGCTCCACAACCGCCGGTACCTCCAGGAGTACACCGAGAAGATCGTCGCCGGCGCCCTGCGGCGGGGGAAGAAGGTCGGCCTGGTGATGTGCGACCTCGACTACTTCAAGCAGGTGAACGACACCCACGGCCACGCGGTCGGCGACCTGGTGCTCAAGGAGACCTCGGCGGTCATCAGCCGGAGCGTCCGCGAGTCGGACATCGTCATCCGGTTCGGCGGCGAGGAGTTCCTGGTGGTGCTGCTCGACGTCAACGAGGGCGAGGCGATGACCATCGCCGAGAAGATCCGCGGGCGGGTGGAGGGCACCAAGATCAAGGTCCCGGACGGCGTGCTCACCAAGACCATCAGCCTCGGGGTGAGCGAGTTCCCCACCGACACCGGCGCCCTCTGGCACTGCATCAAGTTCGCCGACGTCGCGCTCTACAAGGCCAAGGAGGCCGGGCGGAACCGGAGCGTCCGGTTCACCTCCGACATGTGGAAGGAGGAGCAGTTCTGAGCGCCCCTCACCCCACCAGCCGGTCGTAGAGCTCCTCGTAGCGGGCGGCGCTGCGCCCCCAGGAGAAGTCCTGCGCCATCCCCCGGCGCACCATCGCGTGCCAGGCGCGGCGGTCGCGGCGGAGCTCGAGCGCCCGCCAGAGCGCCACCAGCATCGCCTTCGGCTCCTGGTCGCGGAAGCGGAAGCCGGTGCCGCGCCGCCAGCCGTCGAAGTCCTCGACGGTGTCGGCCAGCCCGCCCACCTCGCGCACCACCGGCACCGTCCCGTAGCGGAGGCTGTAGAGCTGGTTCAGGCCGCACGGCTCGTAGCGGCTGGGCATGAGGAAGACGTCGGCGCCGGCCTCGATCCGGTGGGCGAGCGGCTCGTCGAAGCCGAGCCGGACCGCGAGCCGGTGCGGGTGCTCGCGCGCGGCGCGGGCCAGCGCCCCCTCCCAGTCGTGGCGGCCGGTCCCCAGCACCACCAGCTGCAGCTCCCGCCGGAGCAGCTCGGGGAGCGCCGCCAGGACCAGGTCGATCCCCTTCTGCTCGACCAGCCGGCTCACCACCGCGACCACCGGCACGTCGGCGCGGACCGGCAGCCCGACCTCGCGCTGCAGGGCCTCCTTGCAGACGCGCTTGCCGGCCAGGCGGTGGAGGTCGAAGTGGGCCGGGAGCGCCGGGTCGGTCGCCGGGTCCCAGGCGCGGACGTCGATGCCGTTCAGGATGCCGTGGAGGTCGGCGCGCCGGTGGCGCAGGAGCGGGTCGAGCCCCTCGCCCCCCTCGGGCGTGGCGATCTCGGCGGCGTAGCGCGGCGAGACGGTGGTGAGCGCGTCGGCGAAGACCAGGCCGGCCTTCATGAGGTTCAGCCGGTCGTGGAACTCCATGGCGTCGAAGCGGAAGACCTCCCAGGGCAGCCCCAGCGCCGGGAGGAGCTCCTTCCGGAAGACCCCCTGGTAGGCGAGGTTGTGGATGGTGAAGACGGTCCGGGCGGCGGAGATGGCCGGGTCCTCGGCGTGCTCGGCGCGCAGGAGCCAGGCGGCCAGCGCCGTCTGCCAGTCGTTCAGGTGGACGATGCGGGGCCGGTGGCCGAGCGCCGCCGGGACGGCGAGCGCGGCGCGGCAGAGGTAGGCGAAGCGCTCGGCGTTGTCGGGGTAGTCGTGCCCGTGCTCGCCGTAGAGGCCGCGCCGGCCGCCGAAGAAGTGCTCGTGCTCCACCAGGTAGTGGACCAGCCGCCCGGTCCGCCGGACGTGGACGGTGGTCGGCTCGCCGCGCACCCGGACGGCGCGGTGGCGCGGCTCGAAGCCGGCGCGGCCCGGGTCGATCCCCCCGTAGCGCGGGGAGACGACGGCCACGGCGTGGCCGTGGGCGACCAGCGCCGCCGGCAGCGCCGCGGCGACGTCCCCGAGCCCGCCGGTCTTGGAGAACGGCGCCACCTCCGAGGCGACGAAGAGGATCTCCATCGCCGCGTCAGCCGCTCACCTTGCGCAGGAACTCCGCCGCCTCCTCGGGCGGCACCGGGTTGATGTGGAAGCCGGAGCCCCACTCGAACCCGGCGACCTGGGTGAGCGCCGGCATCACCTCGATGTGCCAGTGGTAGCTCGGCGTCGGGGCGTCGCGGAGCGGGTTGGAGTGGATGATGAAGTTGTAGGGCGGGTCGCCGAGCGCCGCCGCCAGGCGCCGGAGCGTGGTCCGCAGCGCCTGGGCGCAGCGCCCCAGCCGCTCCTTCGGCTCCGCCTCGAAGTTCGACTCGTGGCGCTTGGGCACGATCCAGGTCTCGAAGGGGCTCCGCGGCGCCCAGGGGGCGAAGACCACGAACTCCTCGTTCTCGTGGACCAGCCGGGAGCGGTCCTTCCGCTCCTGGCTGACCATGTCGCAGTAGATGCACCGCTCGCGGTGGTCGTAGTGGCGCCGGGCGCCGTCGATCTCGTCCTGGACCTGGATGGGCGTCACCGGCAGCGCGATCAGCTGCGAGTGCGGGTGCTCGAGCGACGCCCCGGCCGGCGCCCCCTGGTTCTTGAAGAGCAGGATGTAGCGGAAGCGCTGGTCGTTCCGCAGGTCGAGCATCCGCGCCTTGAAGGCGAAGAGCACCTCGGTCAGGTCGGCCTCGGCCAGCTCGCGCATCAACCGGCCGTGCTCCGGCCCCTCGATCACCACCTCGTGGGCGCCGATCCCGTTCATCAGGTCGTACATCCCCTCGCCCTTGCGATCGAGGTCGCCCTCGATCTTCAGGGCCGGGAAGCGGTTCGGCACCACCCGGAGCCGCCAGCCGGGGCCGTTGGCCGGCGCGCCGAGCGGCCGGCCGGTGACGTAGACCTCCCCCGGCGTCTTGTCCTCGTGGCCGGGGCAGAAGGGGCAGAGGCCGTGGACCGCCGCCGAGCCGGGGTGCGCGTAGTCGGTCGGCCGCCGGGCGCGGTCGGTGGCGATGATCACCCAGCGCCCGACGATGGGGTCGCGGCGGAGCTCGGGCACCGGTCACCCCTCCCGCGCCGCGGCCGGGGCCGGGGCGGGCGCCGGCGCCGCCTCCGCGCCCAGCCGGACGCCCACCAGGGTGGCCGCCAGGCCGGTGGCCACCGCCATGAGGGCGCCGCCCAGCCAGTAAGGGAAGCCGGCGGCGACGTGGGCGTAGCCGAAGGTCGCCGTCTCCGGCCCGAGGATCCGGCCGAGCGCCGAGGCCGACTCGCCGACGCCGAGCGTCCCCCCCTGGTCGTCGGCCCGCGCCATGCGCGAGAGCATCGCCGAGAGCGAGGGCTGGGTGAGCCCGCTCCCGAAGGACATGGGGGCGAGGACGGCCAGCAGGGCGCCGACCGAGGCGGCCGCCGGCAGGAGCAGGAAGGTCCCGGCCTGGAGCGCCAGGCCGGCGACCAGGAGGCGCGCCTCGCCGAAGCGGCGGGTGAGCGGCCCGATGAGCCCGCCCTGGATCACCACCGCCAGCACGCCGATGTAGGCGAAGACGTAGCCGACGTGGCGCTGGTCGAGGTGGAACCGGTCGAAGGCCAGCAGCGAGAAGGTCGCCTCCAGGCCGCTGAAGGCCAGGATGGAGAGCAGGCTGGTGAGCAGCACCCGGCGGATCCCCGGGCGCCGCAGGTCGCTCGCCAGGACGCCGGCGCGCCGGCCGGCGGGCGCGCGCGCGTGGCTCGCCGGCTCGGGGAGGATCACCGCGGCGGCGACGAGGTTCAGGACCGAGAGGCCGGCGGCGGCGTAGCCGGGCGCCGCGATGGAGATCGACGAGAGCGGCCCGGCGATCGCCGGGCCGAGGATGAAGCCGAGGCCGAAGGAGGCGCCGATCACCCCCATCCCCCGGGCGCGCGTCTCCGGGGTGGTGACGTCGGCGACGTAGGCGCGGGCGATGGCCAGGTTGGCGGTCGCCGCCCCGGCGAAGAGGCGCGAGGCGAGCAGCCAGCCGAAGCTCGGCGCCAGCGCGTAGCCGAGGAAGCCGACGGCGGTCAGGGCGATCGAGGCCAGCAGCACCGGCCGCCGGCCGACCCGGTCGGAGAGCCGCCCCCAGAGCGGCGCGAAGACGAACTGCATCGCCGAGTAGCCGGTGAGGAGCAGGCCGATCCAGGCGGTCGGCGCGCCGAGCGCCTCCGCGTAGCGGGGCATGATCGGGATGACCATCCCGAAGCCGAGCAGGTCGACGAAGACGACGAGGAAGAGGACGCCGAGCGAGGAGCGCTGTCTCACGGGCGCGGAGCATACCTCCGGGCGCCGGGGCGCGGCAGGCCAAGCGGCGCGGTCACCGCCGGGCGGGTGGGTCGATCAGACCCGCCAGTTGATCCCCTCGAAGTCCTGGTCCGGCACGGTCAGGGTCACGAAGCCGTAGCGCGGCAGCCGCTCCACCTCGACCGCGCCCCGCAGGACGTGGACGGCGAGGGAGAACCGCGCCCCGGGGCCGAGCCCCAGGGCGGCGAAGGGGATGGAGATCTCCAGCACGTCGAGGAAGGCGGCCCGCCCCGCCTCGGCCCCGCCCGGCGCGCGCCCGGGCCGGACGACGCCGTCGGGGAGGAGCTCCAGGTCCACCTCGACCTGCCGCTCGGCGGCGACCACCTCGACCCGCGCGTGGGTCCCGGCCTCGACCGGCCGCCCCGCCGCCTCCGGCGGGTCGAGCCGCAGGTGGAGCGCCTCGAGGTCGAAGCCGAAGCGGAGGACCTGGAAGGCCTGCGCGCCGCCGTACATCGAGCCGCGCTGCTGGACCGGGCGGTAGAGCCCGGAGCCCTGCCACTCGAAGAAGTCGGTCTCCCGGCCGTCGAGGGTCGGGGTGAGGAGGAGCGTCGGCTCCCGCAGCGGCCGCACGTCGGCGGTCGGCGAGGCCGGCGCCAGCTTCTTGATCGGCTCCAGCGCCTCCGGCGGCGGGGGCGCGCCGGCCAGCAGCGCCGCCTGGACGACGTGGCCGCGGAAGAGCGCGTCGAACTCGGCGAGCTGCTCCGAGCCGAAGTCGTCGCCGTACCACCAGAACCAGTCGGAGCCCTCGGCGGCGTAGAGGTGGCGCCGCGCCCGGTCGAGCCGGTCCCGGTCGCCGCCCGCGGCGGCCGCCGCGTCCACCGCGTCGCGCGCGCGCCCGAGCGCCGTCCAGCCCTGGCGGTCCTCCTCGTGGCCGATCCAGATCCGGTAGGAGGCCTCGATCCAGCTCCCGCTGTGGATCCGCCCGATGGCCGGGCCGGGGGCCTCCCGCACCGCCTCGGCGACGGTCACCGGGGTGATCCGCCCGTGCCCCTCCAGGCCGCCGTAGAGCTCCTCGAGGAAGCCGCGCCCCGAGCCCGGGTAGTGCTCCCAGGCGTTCTCGCCGTCGAGGAAGACGCCGACCGTCGCCGGGCCCGCCTGGCCGTCGCGCTCCCAGGCGTCGCCGATCGCCTCGATCCGGCCGAGCAGGTCGCCGACCGCCTCCCGCGGCGCCGCGTGGGCGTAGGTGAAGCCGATCAGGTCGGAGAGCGGCCGGTCGCGGAAGAGCATGGCCAGCTCCCGGTCGCCGGCCGCCACGCGCCAGGGGCGGTAGACCGACCGGAGCCGGGTGGCCTCGGGCGGCAGGGAGTGGAGGAGCACCGCCTCGTCCGACGCGGCCCAGCGGATCCCCTCGTGGGCGAGCACCGCCAGCGCCTCCGGCGAGACCGAGCCCTCGGCCGGCCACATCCCGGCCGGCGGCACGCCGAAGCGGCGGGCGTGGGTGTCGATCGCCTCGCGGACGTGCCAGCGCGCGTCCTCGGGGTGGGCGAAGCGCGGGGGG
>JAJXSQ010000102.1 GCA_021784495.1 Myxococcales bacterium
CGGGCCTCGCCGCTGGCGGGCGCCGCCTCGCGACCCCGCGGCTTCGCGGCCCGCTCGCCCGCGCCCGGGGCCGGGCGGTGCAGCGCCGCGACGAGATCCGCGAACAGCTTCCCCTGCACCGTCACGTGGGCGCGCGCGCAGGCCGCCGCGCCCTCCCCGTCCCCGCGCTCCACGGCCTCGACCACGGCGGCGTGCTCGGCGAAGGCGGACCGGATCCGCCCCGGGAGGCGGAGCTGGAGGCGGCGGTAGGGCCGCACGCGCCGCTGCAGCTGCGCCGCCTGCTCGCGCAGGAACTCGTTCCCGCAGGCCCCGTAGAGCGCGAGGTGGAACCGCTCGTTCACCCGGTAGAACGCGTCCGGGTCCCGGGACGCCCGGGCGCGCTCGCAGGCGGTGTGCGCGTCGCGCAGCGCGCGCCGCTCCTCCTCGGTGGCCCGCGCGGCCGCGAACCGCGCGCAGAGCGCCTCGAGCTCCGCCATGACCACGAACATCTCCTGGAGGCGGCGGGGGGTCACGGCCGCCACGATCGCGCCGCGGCGGGGGCGGGCCTCCACCAGCCCGGCGGTGGAGAGCTGGATCAGCGCCTCCCGGATCGGCGTGCGCGAGACGCCGAACGCCTCGGCGATCTCGACCTCGTCCAGGCGGGCGCCGGGGGGGTACTCGCCGACGACGATCCGCTCCTCGATCTGCTCGCGGAGCTGGTCCGAGAGCTTCATGCCGATCACGTAGCCCACGCCGCTCCCGGTGCCGTCGCCATCGGGGATGCAGTATACCGCAAGCGGCCGCGGGCGCCGGGTCAGCGCCCGAAGACCACCGCGAGGCGGCGCCGGAGCTCGTCGCGGACGGCGCGGAAGGCCGGGAGCCGGGCCTCCCCGGTGGCCCCGCCGCCGGCCGGATCCGGGAGGCCCCAGTGGATGCGGCGCGCCCGCCCGAGGAAGACCGGGCAGACCTCCTCGGCGCAGAGGGTGACGACCGCCTCGACGCCGTCCGGGGAGAGGGTCTCCACCCCCCGGGAGCGCTGGCCGCGGATGTCGATGCCGATCTCGTCGAGCGCCCGGATGGCGAGCGGGTGGACGGTGGAGGGCCTCGAGCCGGCCGAGGAGACGGTCACGCCGGCCGGGGCGAGCGACCGCGCGATCCCCTCGGCCATCTGGCTCCGCGCCGAGTTGGCGACGCAGAGGAAGAGCAGGTGGCGCGGGGCGAGCCGGCGGAGCTCTTCGGCCTCGGCCCGCCAGGCCTCCCCGGTCACGGCCCCTCCTCGCCGGCGGGGACGGCGCCGGCGCAGGTCCGGAGCGCCTCCAGGCGAGCGGTCTCGCCGGGGAACCAGCGGTCGCGCAGCCGGAGCGCCACGCGGACCAGCCCGATGAGGACCGGCACCTCGACGAGCGGCCCGATGACGGCGGCGAAGGCGGCGCCGTGGCCCAGGCCGAAGGTGGCCACCGCCACGGCGATGGCCAGCTCGAAGTTGTTGGAGGCCGCGGTGAAGGAGAGCGTGGCCGTCTGGCCGTAGGTCGCGCCCACCCGGCGGCTCATGAAGAAGGACGCGAAGAACATCACCGCGAAGTAGACCAGCAGCGGGGCCGCCACCCGGACCGCGTCGAGGGGGAGCTGCACGATGGCCTCCCCCTGGGTGGAGAACATGACGACGATGGTGAAGAGCAGGGCCAGGAGGGTGATGGGCGAGACGCGGGGGAGGAAGACCCCCCGGTACCAGGCCTCTCCCTTCAGCGCCCGCAGGCCGAAGCGGCTGGCGATGCCGGCGGCGAAGGGGACGCCCAGGTAGACGAGGACGCTCCGCGCGATCTGACCGATGGTGACGTGGACCTCGGCCCCCCGGACCCCCAGCCAGCCGGGCAGCACGGTGAGGAAGACCCAGGCGTAGACCGGGAAGAAGAGCACCTGGAAGACGGCGTTGAAGGCCACCAGGCCAGCGCAGTACTCGGTGTCGCCCCCGGCGAGGTCGTTCCAGACGATCACCATGGCGATGCAGCGCGCCAGGCCGATGAGGATGAGCCCGACCATGTACTCGGGCCGGTCGCGCAGGAAGGCGACGGCCAGCAGGAACATCAGGACGGGCCCGACGATCCAGTTCTGGACGAGCGACAGGGCGAGGACCCGCACGTCCCCGAGGACCCGCGGCAGCTCCTCGTAGCGGACCCGGGCGAGCGGCGGGTACATCATCAGGATGAGCCCGGCGGCGATGGGGAGGGAGGTGGTCCCGACCGAGAGCCGCGCCAGCGCCCGGTCCAGGCCCGGGACGAGGACGCCGAGGGCGATGCCCGCGCCCATGGCGGCGAAGATCCAGAGCGTCAGGTAGCGATCGAGGAAGGCGAGGCGGCGGGCGACGCTGCCGGCGGGCCGGGTCATGGCGTCGCTCCTAGAGGCTGCCGACCAGCGCCTTGAGGCGGCGCACCGCGCGGGGCTCGACGCAGTAGCAGACCCGGGGGCCGTCGACCTCTCCCACCACCAGCCCGGCCTCCCGCAGCACCTTCAGGTGCTGCGAGACCGTCGACTGGGCCAGCGGGAGCTCGTCGACGATGGCGCCGCAGACGCAGGCCTCGCGCCGGACGAGGAGGCGCATGATCTGGACCCTCGCCGGGTGACCGAGCGCCCGGGCGAGCGTGGCGAGCTCCTCGTCGGCCGCGGCGCCCTCGACCGGCCGCAGGTCGGGCGCCTCCCGCGGCGCCGTCACCGGCGCGCAGCGGTCCTTCGCGGGGGCGAGGCTCATGGACGGCGTTCTACGATGAAGCAGCGGCGGTCGCAACGCGGGCGGCCCGCCGTCACCAAGGTGTCACGAGGGCCAGCGATCGGGGTCCCCGCCCTTCCGACGCGCCCGGCGGCCATCGTCCGGGAACGATATGGCGCGGCCTCCCGGAGGCGGCCGGCGCCCCCCGGGAGGGCCGGCCGGTCAGCCGTGCTGCTCGTGGTAGCCCATGACCACCAGCAGGCAGGGCCCCCCGGCGATCACGTTCATGCCCAGCGCCTCGGCGCTCCGGATCGCCTCGGCGCTCTCCGCCCCCGGCTGCATCCAGACGTGCTTCACGCCCGCGGCGTGGGCCTCGCGCACCACCTGCTCGGTGGCGGCCGGCGGGGTGATGACCGAGATGGCCGGCACCCGGACCGGCAGGGCCGCCAGCGAGGGGTAGGCCTTCCGCCCCTCGACCTCGGGCGCCCGGGGGTTGATCGGGTACACCTCCCGACCGTGCTGGAGGTAGCAGCGCAGGACCTTGTTGCCGTACTTCTCGCGATCGGTGCTCGCGCCCACCACGGCGAAGGGGCCGGAGGCGAGGAAGGCCTGGATGCGATCGGTCTCGGAGGCGGAGGGGATGGCGGACATGGTGGCTCCTCGTCGGGGTGGAGGCGGATCCCGGGTTCCCACCGTGGGAGCCGGGATCCGGCCCATCGGGTCGGCCTACCGGCTCACCCGCCAGCTCGAGTCCCACCCGAGGGCGCGCGTCGCCTTGTCGCTCGAGACCGAGACGTCCGGCTCGGCGACGTTGTAGATGCCGCGATCGCCCCGGGTGACGGCGAGCACCGCGGCCCGGGCCGCGGCGTCGACGTGCACCGACCCGGGGGCGATCGGCGCGTCGAAGCCCGTCCCCGGTCCGTAGAGGAGCCCGTAGCGGAGCACGACGCCGTCGGGCGGCGCCTCGACCACCTGGCGCTCGAGGCTCCGGACGGCGCGCGCCGTCTCTCCGTAGGCCGGGTGGCCATCGGGCAGCAGCGGATCCTCCTCCCGGTGCGGCAGGGGCCCCTCGGCGTAGACGAAGGAGATGCTCTGGGCGATGAGCCGCCGGGCGCCGGCGGCGACCGCGGCCGCGACCAGGTTCCGCGTCCCCTCCTCCCGCAGGCGCGCGTTGCGCACCAGCGCCGCGGCCATCTCGCTCGCCTCGAGGGCGTGCGGCAGGTCGGTGAGCTGGTGGATCACCACCTCGGGCCGGGCGTCGGCGACCACCGCCCGCAGGGCGGGGGCGTCGAAGACGTCGACCACCACCGGCTCGACGCCCAGCTCGCGGAGCAGGCCCGCCTTGTCCGCGGACCGGGTGCTGCCGACCACACGCCAGCCGTCGGCCACGAGGAGCGGCGCCAGCCGCCGCCCGATCGCTCCGGACGCACCTGCGAGGAAGATGCTCTTCTTCATGACCGTGACTCCCTGGGTTGACCACGTGGATTTGCTGCGGCGGCGGTCGCCGGCCTCCCGGCGGCCCGGCGCTTCCCCCGGCGCGGCGCGGTGCGCCCGAGCCGGCGCTCCTGGAACCAGCCCTCCGCCTCGCGGACGAACTGCTCCGGCGCCTTCCGGCCGAACTCGCGCCCCAGATCGGCGACCGTCTTCGACGCCAGGAAGGCCCGGAGCGCGTCCTCCGCCTCCTTCATGAAGAGGTGGATCCGGCACATCCCCTGGACGCTCCAGCCGGGCGCCTCCCCGCCGAAGAGGGCGCAGTGGCGGCGGATCTCGGCGCACTCGAAGAGGGCGCGGCCCGGCTCGACGGCCTCGAGGACGTCCTGCACGGTGATCTGCGCGGGCGGCCGGGCCAGCCGGTACCCGCCGCGGACGCCCTCGATGGCGCCGACGAGCCCCGCCTTCTCGAGCCGGGTGAGGAGCTTCGCGAGGAAGCGCTCGGGGAGCTCCTGGAAGCGCGCCAGGTCGCGGGCGCTGACCGGCTCGGACCGCGCCGCCAGGACGAGGAGCGAATGGAGCGCGTACTCCGCGCTGGCGCCGTGCAGGGATGAACTCAACTCGCACCTCCGAGGTAGCACTTCATAGCGCCGGCCGGGGGCGGGGGTCAAGGCCGGGGTCGCCGGCCGCGCGGCGCGCGGCGATCGCGTCCGGTGGAGGGCTCGTTCAGGAGCTGGTGGACGAGGATGGGGCGGCGAGCGAAGCGGGTGCGGTCCCTCGCCTCCGGGAGCTGCGGCTCCACCTCGCCGCCGACGGCGTCAAAGAGAACGGACCCCGTCGCCGGAGATCTCCTGCTGGCGGCAGGACGCGGCCTGGTTCCACGACGCCACCCGGAGGCCCGCGGGGAAGGCAGCCAGCGGGGGAGTGCGGGTCAGGTCGACGGAGGCGGGGTACCGGCCGCGCCGGGCGGGGACCCGCGCGAACTGCTGCCCCCACTTCTCCAGGTAGAGCGGCTGCCAGCCGCGGTGGGGCCACGGCGCGAGGAAGACGTTGCGCACCATCT
The DNA here is from genome assembly GCA_021784495.1 of Myxococcales bacterium. Taxonomy (GTDB): domain Bacteria; phylum Myxococcota; class Myxococcia; order Myxococcales; family Anaeromyxobacteraceae; genus JADKCZ01. The sequence goes on from JAJXSQ010000102.1 coordinate 5,178, forward strand.
CCGTGCGCGAGACGATCCGGAGCCGGCGATGGCGCCTCTTCATGACGTAGAGCGGGCAGCCACCCGTGCCGCACCAGTAGGGCGCCTCGACGAAGACCAGGATCTCGGCCCGGCCGTCGCCGTCGAGGTCCTCGAGGGCGTAGAGGAAGCAGCCGCGCTCGCTCCGGGGGAGCCGCTGCTCGATGGCTGGCTCGACCCGTTCACGCACGGCCTGGGGCGCGCCCTGGCCCGGCCGCTCCCGCGGCCAGGACCCGATCGCCAGGCCGAGGCCCGGGGGGGCGCCGGCGGCGGCCAGGAGGATGGGCAGCAGGGCAGCGAGCGGGGTCAACGGCCACCTCCGGCGATCACCCGGCGCTCGCCCGGCGCCTCCGGGCGCGGGGCTCGACCCGGTCGCGGCTCGGCGAGAAGCGGCGGCGGAGCTCGGCGACCTGGGCTGGCGTGAGCGGCGAGAGCACGAAGTGCGGGTCGCGGTCGTCGATGCCGGCGGCGACGAGGAGCGCGTCGGCGCCGACGAGCTGGAGCTCGGACATGTGGTTCCCCGTGAAGACGCTCGCCCGACCTGGCGCGAACGCCCGAGGGGATGACGCCAGGGAGGCGCGCGCCATCCGCAGCCGGACGAACCCGGGGGGCGGGGGCGGCCGGCGAGTGAACCTTCCCATGTCGACGGTGGGTCGCACGCGACCTCTTGCGTCGCACGCCGAAACGCGTATCAGGTGAACGGACCGTGCTCGGCCGGCTTCGGCGCCGAGGCGGAAAGCCTTTTGCTTTCGAGCGCTTGGAGGCCCAGGCCCCGGCGAGAGAGAGGGACGCTTGTCCGCCGCCCGGCTATCCCGGACGCCCGCCCAGCAGCCACCATGACCCCCACGCGCGTCAGCCCCATCGACACCTTCTCCCGCGCCCTCCGCGCCGTCGCCGGCGGGGGCTCCTTCGCCACGCTCGAGGCCTGGCGGCGGCTCGCCTTCCGGGCGCTCCGACAGGCGGGGCTCTGCGAGCACCCCGGCGACGACCTCGTGGGCGACGTCGTCCAGCTGGTCTGGGTGCGGCTCCTCGACCTGCGCGAGCGCTCACCGAGGAGCTGGCGGCTCGTCCTCGGCTTCCCCGAGGCGCGGCTCCGTGGGTGGCTGCGGCGCGTCGCCATGAGCGCGGTCCTCGACCTCGATCCGCAGCGCAAGGCCGTCCGCGCCCTCGCCCAGGTGATCGCCGACGTCCTCCGCGACCCCACGGAGCTCGTCGCCGCGCCGCCCACCACCCTCACCGATAAGGGGCGCTTCAGCCGCGAGGCGGTCGGCCACGCCGTCGCCTGGGCGCTCGAGCGGCCCGACGCGCCGCGCCGCGCGCCCGACCCGCTCGCCCGCTACCTCCTCCTCCAGTACGGCCTCGACCCGATCGGCGGGGCCGACCCGGACGCCGAGCTGCTCGCCACCGACCTCGATCCGGAGTCGCTGGCGGAGCGGCGCGAGCACGCTCGCCGGGTCATCGCCGCCGTCCAGGAGATCCTCGACGAGGAGGAGGTGCGCACCCTCGACCTCCACCTGCGCGGCGCGACCGTCGACGACATCGCCGAGGCCGTGGGCTGCCGCCGCACCCGGGCGCACGGCCTCGCCACGCGGGCCCGCCGCGGCGTCGCCCTCGCGGTGGCCGAGCTGGGAGGCGGACCCCGCGCCAAGCCGGCGTGACGCCGGCTCGCGCTCCGCTCGGCGGCGATCCGCGAACGCGCAGGCCGGAGATGGCGTCTCCTCGGACGTGGGCACCAGCTCCTCCGAACTGGCCGAACTGGCCGAACTGGCCGAACTGGCCGCGCCTCCGGCGCCTCGCCTCCTGGCCACCGAGGGTCCGCTCCACGGCCTCGCGATCTGCTACGCCAGAAACATCCTGCAGGGCACCGCGGTGAGCGAGGCCGGCAACCGCTACGGAGCCCTGCCGGTCCAGGGCTGCGGGCTGGTGCACGTGCTGCTCGCCGAGCACTACGCCGTGGACCTGGACGAGCTGGACTTCTCCAGCGCGCTCCGAGAGTACGTCGTGGACCCCGGCGAGGCGCCGGGGCCCATCCTGGTCGACGGCTGGCCGTTCGAGGAGAACCTCCGCCGAATCGGCGCCGCCTTCCGGCTGGACGACGTCGATCTCGCGATCGTGCAGCTCATGGGGGCCCACTTCCTGGTGCCGGGGCTCACGCGGCTCACCGACGTCTTCGGTCGGCTCACGACCGGCGGCGCCG
>JAJXSQ010000103.1 GCA_021784495.1 Myxococcales bacterium
GCCCGGGAGCACGACCACCGCCCGGGTGCGGGCCGTCGCCACCTCGGCGAGCGGGCGGGCGCCGGTCGGGTGCGCGAGGGCGTCGGAGAGCGCCGCGTCGAGCTCGACCCCCGGCGGCCGGGGGGGCGGGATCACCCGGGCGGCGAGCCCGTCCGGGAGCTGGAGCGCGAGCGGGCGGGCGCCGTAGGCGAGGGCGATCAACGCCCCTCCGCCGGGCCCGGGGCGGGGGGGGCGGCCGGCGCGCCGAGCTCCGCCTCCATCTCGGCGCGCACCCGGTCGCGGAGCGCGGGGATGTCGGCCCGGGTGAGCCCGGCCGTGGAGATCGGCGCGAGGAGCCGCGCCGTCGCGCGGCAGGGCGCGATCCGGGTGCCGCCCTTGGCGAGGCCGGCCGCGGTCCCGGAGACGACCACCGGCTGCACCGGCACCCCGGCCTCGATCGCCAGCCGGAAGGCGCCCGACTTGAACGGCAGGAGCCGGCCGTCGCGCGACCGGGTCCCCTCCGGGAAGATCATGACGCTCATCCCGCGATCCAGGTAGGCCCGGGCGCGAGCCATCGCCTCGCCGCCGCTCTCGGCGTCGCCCCGCCGGACCGGGATGTCGCCGGAGAGGCGGAACATCCAGCCCATCCAGGGGATCGCGAAGAGCGACTCCTTCGCGACCCACTTCATCTCGCGCGGGAGGCGGGAGAGGAGGACGATGTCGAGGAGCGACTGGTGGTTCGAGACGACGACCCGGGGGCCGCCGCCGCGCGGCCAGCGACCCTCGACCCGGAAGTGCCAGCCGGGGTAGCAGCCCCCGAGCGACGCGCCGGCGAGGCGGAGGAAGCGGCCGGGGACGGCCAGGTTCCGGTCGAAGGGGCGGGTGAGGAGCCAGAGCAGGAGCTGGAGCGGGAGCGCCGCGAGGATGATGAGGCCGGCGGCGACCCAGCCGAGGGCGATGACGAGCGCGCGCACGGGGTCACCCTACCGGAAGGGCGGGGGCGGACGGAAGGCGGCGCGGGCCGCCGCGGCGCCGCGCCGCGCGGCCGGAGGCCCGGACCCGACGCCGGGCGAGCGGCGCCCGGGCACGGTTCACTTTTCGTGACTCGACGGCGGCGCGGGCGCGGCTGCGTCGCGCGCGACGCGACGGTGCGTGACCGGCGACGCACCGCCGGGGCGGGTCCACCGCGCGTCCGGGCGCGTCAAGTGAGCGGATTCCGCCGGGCGATGCGGGGCAGCTCAAAAAAGCGGCGCGGCCCCCGGGTGCGGGGCGCGCCCGAGACGTTTTGCAAGATTCGTGCCGCATAAATCGCGATGCTTGACAGGGGCTTCGAAAGGGTTTTTCGTCGGCGCCTCCAATCCACGAGCCGCAGCCGATCCACGCACCGTCACCGGGAGTGAGAGATGGCCACCGACTTCACGCCGCCCCAGAACCCGCCGTCGAGCCCCGTCCCCAAGAAGAAGATCCGCCGCGAGGAGGCGCTCGAGTACCACTCCAGCGGCCGCCGCGGGAAGATCGAGGTCGTCCCCACCAAGCCCTGCGCCACCGCGCGGGACCTCGCCCTCGCCTACTCGCCCGGCGTCGCCGAGCCCTGCCTCGAGATCGCCAGGGATCCGGACCTCTCGTACCTCTACACCGCGCGCGGCAACCTGGTGGCGGTGGTCTCCAACGGCACCGCCGTCCTCGGCCTCGGCGACATCGGCCCGGCCGCCGGCAAGCCGGTCATGGAGGGCAAGGGCGTCCTCTTCAAGAAGTTCGCCGACATCGACGTCTTCGACATCAACGTCGACGCCAAGGAGGTCGACAAGCTCTGCACCGTGGTCAAGGCGCTGGAGCCGACCTTCGGCGGCATCAACCTCGAGGACATCAAGTCCCCCGAGTGCTTCGTCGTCGAGGCGCGGCTCAAGAAGGAGATGCAGATCCCGGTCTTCCACGACGACCAGCACGGCACGGCGATCATCTCCGGGGCAGCGCTCCTCAACGCGCTCGAGCTCTCCGGGAAGAAGATCGAGGAGATCCGCGTGGTGGTCTCGGGCGCCGGCGCCTCGGCCATCGCCTGCACCCGCTTCTACCTGACGCTCGGGGTGAAGCGGGAGAACGTGATCATGGTCGACACCAAGGGCGTCGTCTACGAGGGGCGCACCGACGGGATGAACGAGTACAAGGCGCAGTTCGCCTCCAAGACCCAGGCCCGCACCCTCGCCGAGGCGGCGCGCGGCGCCGACGTCCTCCTCGGCTGCTCGGTGAAGGGGATGTTCGACCAGGCGATGGTCCGGTCGATGGCCCCGAACCCGATCGTCTTCGCCCTCGCCAACCCCGATCCGGAGATCAGCTACCCGGACGCCAAGGCGGCGCGCGAGGACGTGATCATGGCCACCGGGCGGAGCGACTACCCGAACCAGGTGAACAACGTCCTCGGCTTCCCCTACATCTTCCGCGGCGCCCTCGACGTGCGCGCCCGGGCGATCACCGAGGAGATGAAGATGGCCGCGGCCCGCGCGCTCGCCGCGCTCGCCAAGGAGGACGTCCCGGACGCCGTCTCGCGCGCCTACGGCGGCGAGAAGTTCCGCTTCGGCCGCGAGTACATCATCCCCAAGCCGCTCGACCCGCGGGTCCTCCTCTGGGTGGCGCCGGCGGTGGCCAAGGCGGCGATGGACGGCGGCGTCGCCCGGGTCGCCGTGGACATGGCCGAGTACCGCGAGCGGCTGCGCAAGCTGCAGAGCCGCTCCCACCAGGTCATGGGCGGCGTCTTCGCCAAGGCGAAGCAGAAGCTGGCGCGGATCGTCTTCCCCGAGGGGCACCACCCCAAGATCCAGCAGGCGGCCGAGATCCTCCGCGAGGAGGCGATCTGCGAGCCGATCCTCCTCGGGCCGGTCGAGGCGATCCGGCACTCCATCGCCGACCTCCGGCTCGACGACCTCGAGGGGGTGTCGATCATCAGCCCCGAGGAGAGCCCCGACTTCGCCGCCTACGTGGGGCGGCTCCGCCAGCTTCGGCAGCGGCGCGGCGTCACCCTCGAGGAGGCGCGCCGCAAGGTCCGCATGCGCAACTACTTCGCCTCGGTCATGGTGGAGTCCGGCGCCGCCGACGGGATGGTGACCGGGCTCACCACCGGCTACGCCGACGCCATCCGCCCGCCGCTGGAGGTGATCCGCACCCGGCCCGGCAAGCAGGCGGCCGGCGTCTACATCGTGGTCACCAAGAACGACTTCAAGTTCTTCGCCGACTGCACGGTGAACGTCGACCCCTCGCCGGAGGCGCTCGCCGAGATCGCCAGCGCCACCTCCGACCTGGCCCGCTACTTCGACGTGACGCCGCGGGTGGCGATGCTCAGCTACTCCTCCTTCGGCAGCGCCGCCGGGGAGAGCCCGCGACGGATGCGCGCCGCCGCCGACCTCGTCCGGCAGCGCCGCCCCGACCTGGAGGTGGAGGGCGAGATCCAGGTGTACGTCGCCACCACCGCCGACGTCCGCGCCGAGGAGTTCCCCTTCTCGACGCTCAAGGACGACGCCAACGTCCTGGTCTTCCCGAACCTCGACGCGGCGAACATCGCCTACCAGATGCTGGAGCGCGTCGGCGGCGCCGAGGTGATCGGCCCGGTGCTCCTGGGGATGAACCGGCCGGTGAACGTGCTGCAGATGGGCTGCTCGGTCCAGTCGATCGTGAACCTGGCGGCGATCACCGCGCTGCGCGCGCAGGGCGACCAGTTCCTGTTCTAGGGTGAGGCGGCGGCCGCGCGGGAGGCCCCCGCGCGCCCGCCGCTTGACTCGGCGGGCGCGCCTTGCGTAGATTCCCGCCGCTTCGAGGCGATGGGGTTCCGCCTTCAACCGCCCGGCCCGCGTCACCGGCCCGGCTGATGACTCCTAGGACAGCTCGCGCCGCACTGCCCTGGGAGGAGTCCCCTGGATCCCCGCATCGACGATCGCCTGTCGCCGCTCGGCCGCTCGGTCTCCGAGAGCCTCGCCGTCGGGCGCCAGATGCTCCTCGTGGCCGCCCCCGTCGGCGTCCTCGTCGGCCTGGCCATCGCCGCCTACGACTGGACGGTGAACGAGCTGCTCTGGCGGCGGATCACCGATCAGCCGGTCGGCCTCCAGCTCCTCGCCCCCTTCGCCGGCCTCCTCCTCACCGGGATCGTCCTCCGCCTCTTCCGCGTCACCTCCTCGTCGATGGCCGACGAGGTGGTCCGCGCCTACCACGAGCCCGGCGCGGGCATGCCCGCCGGGACCGCGCCCGGCAAGCTGGTCGCCTCGGTGGCCACCATGGGGTTCGGCGGGAGCGCCGGCATGGAGGGCGCGAGCAAGTGGCTCGGGGCCACCGTCGGGTCGCTCGCCCAGCGCGGGCTCCACCGGCTCGGGGTGCGCGCCCCGGCGAAGACGACGCTCCTCGTCGGCGGCTCGGCCGGCATCGCCGCCATCTTCCGCGCCCCGCTCTCCGGCGCCATCATGGGCGTGGAGTCGCCCTACAAGCACGACCTGGCGCACGAGGCGCTCCTGCCGGCGCTCGTCGCCTCGGCCACCTCCTTCTGGACCTTCGCCCAGCTCCGCCCGGCGACGCCCTACTTCCCGATTCACTTCCAGTACACGCTCGCCTCGCGCGACCTTTTGGTCGCGGTGCCGCTCGGCCTCGCCGCCGGCCTCGCCTCCCACCTCTTCCTCTGGACCCTGGCCCGCCTCCGCCGCCGGTTCGAGGGGCTCGGCGCCTCGATCCTGGTGCGCACCGCCGTCGGCGGGGCGCTGCTCTCCCTCCTCGGCCTCGCCGCCTGGCGGCTCCTGGGCGCGCCGGTGACGCTCGGCGCCGGCCTGCCGGTGGCCAACGACCTGCTCGCCGGGCGGTACGCGCTCTGGGCGGCGCTGGCCGTCTTCGGCTTCAAGCTCCTGGCCACGGCGATCACCTTCGGGTGCGGCGGCGTCGGCGGGCTCTACGTGCCGAGCGCCACCATCGGCGCCGCGCTCGGCGCCGCCTTCGACGCGGCGCTGGCGCCGGGCCACCCCGGCGTCTACACGCTCCTCGGGATCGCCGCCTTCACCGGCGCCAGCTACAACAGCATCCTCTTCGCCGCGGTCTTCGTCGCCGAGTCGACCGGCAACGTCTTCCTGGCGGTGCCGGCGCTCATCGCCTCCAGCGTCGCCTTCACCGTCTCGGCCGGCGTCTCCAACTCCCGCTCGCAGCGCGCGCGCCGCCCCGGGTGGCGCGACCAGCTCCGCGCCCTGCCGGTGGCCCGGATCATGACCACGCGGATCGTCACCGCGACGCCGGAGGAGACCCTGGAGCGCTTCTCCCGCTCCGTGCTCCTCGACCACCACTTCAAGGCGCTCCCGGTCGTCGACCCGCAGGGCACCCTCCTCGGCATGGTGGGGCTCGCCCAGCTGCGGAGCGTCCCCATGGCGGACTGGCACCGGACGCGGGTCGCCCACGTCCTCGACGCCGAGGCCCGGACGGTCTGCGCGCACCAGTCGGTCGCCGACGCCGAGGCCGCCCTGCGGCGCGGCGGGGCCGACTACGTCCCGGTGGTCGACGCCACCACCTACCGCCTGGTCGGGATCGTCTCCGACTCGGACATCTACCGCGCCCTGGGGGCGCGCCGCTTCACCGCCGCCTGAACGGGAGAGACCGACGATGACCTTCCAGACGATGTGCGCCCTCCGCGTCTACCTCCGCCGCGGCGACGGCGCCCCCGGCGGCGGCCTCCTGCGCCGGCTCTTCCGGCGCCCGCTCGCCACCCACCTCCTGCAGGCCTCCCTCCAGGCGGGCATCCCCCACGCCTCGCTCAGCCTCGGGCAGATGGGCTTCGCCCGCGGCGCCCACCACCTCTCCAGCGACGTCTCGGAGCTCCCCATCGACTCGCTGCCGGTCTGCGTCGAGCTCGTCGGCCCGAAGCCCCTCCTCGAGCAGTTCGTCCGGGACCACCTGAAGCTGCTCGCCGGCGCGACGCTCGTCATGCTCGAGGGCGTCCACGTCCTGCCGGTCGTCCAGGAGGGCGACCTCCCGGCCAGCGCCCACCGCGTCGAGTACGTGAAGGCCGACGGCCGCGCGATGGCCGTCGATCACGTCGAGGTGCCCCGCGGCGCCGACGCGACGGCCTCCTGAGGCGCCCCGCCCCGCGGTCCCTGGGGGCCGCGGCCGGCCGGCTCACCCCGCCCGCGAGGCGAGCCCGCGGAGGAGGTCGGCCCGGTCGACCACGCCGACCAGCGCGCCGCCGGCTCCGGTGACGGCCAGGATCTTGTGCGCCCCGCGGAGCATGCGCGCGGTCGCCTCGGCGAGCGTCGCCGTCTCGGCGGCGGTCGGGAGCTCCGGCGACATGAGCTCTCCGGCGGTCTGCGCCCGCGCGTGGGCGGCCGCCTCGGCCTCCCCCGGCCGGAGGTGGGCGAAGGGGAGCCGGTGCATGAGCGAGCGCAGCGCGCCCGGACGGAGCGCGGGGGTGATCCGCTCGAGGAGCTCCGCGTCGGTGACGAGCCCCAGCACCCGGCGCTCGGCGTCGACCACCACGGCGAGGTTGAGCCGGGTCGACACCACCGCCTGCATCGTCTCCGCGAGGGGCGTCTCCGGGTGGACGATCGGCGCGTCCCGGCGGAGGACGCTCGCCAGCGGAAGCTCCGCCGCCAGCCCGGTCGCGCGCGGCGCCTCCGGCGCGTCCTCCCCTCCGATCACGCTCCGGAGGAGATCGACCCGGCTCACGATGCCGGCCAGCGCGCCGCCCTCGTCCACCACCGGGAGCCGCTTCAGGTGGCGGCGCGCCATCACCAGCGCCACCTCCGGGAGGGACGCCCCGATCGCCGCGGTGACCGGATCGCGCGTCATCACGTCCGCGGCCGTCGTCGGACTCCGGCCGAGCGCCTGGAGGTGCCGCTCGCGCTCCGCGTCCCCCAGCCTCGACAGGAGCCCGGGGCGGACGCCGAGCCCGCCGCGCTCCACCAGGTCCGACCCGGTGACGATGCCGACCAGCCTCCCGCGCTCGACCACCGGCACCGCCCGGAAGGGCTGGCCGAGGATCAGCTCCACCACCTCCCGGAGCGGGGCCGAGGGCGCGACCGTGACGACCTCCCGGCGCAGCACGTCGCCGGCGGTGATCCCGGCGGCGAGCCGGCGCACCGGGGGCGGCTCGAAGAACGCGATCTCGGTGGGATCGGCGGTGATGAAGCCGTGGCCCAGGAGCGCCCGGAGCTCCGGCAGGAGCCGCTCCACCCGGTCGGCGCGGTCGATCCACTCGACCACCAGCGGCAGGCGACCGATCACGTCCACCAGGTTCCCGACGTGGACCTCGCCCCCGGCCCCGAACCCCTCGATCCCGCGGAAGGTCGTCGCCCCCTGCGCCCCGTGGCGGCGGAGGAACCGCTGGATCGCCGTGTGGGCGGGGACCCGGCCGACGGCGTCGTCCTCGTTGACGTAGATGCGGACCCTCGTCGCGCGCCC
>JAJXSQ010000104.1 GCA_021784495.1 Myxococcales bacterium
TTCCGATCTCCAGGCGGCCCGGCTCCTCCTCGCCGCCGGTGCGCTCGCCGCGCTCACCTTCCTCGTCACGTGAGCGCGCCTCCTCCATCCGGCGGCCGGTCCGCCGAGCTGGCCCGGCTCCTGGCGACGCTCGGGTGGGTGACCGCGGCCGCGGCGCTCATGCTGGCGGCGCTCGGCGCCGCCCCCGCCTGGCTCGCCGGGGAGCCGCGATCGGTCCACGCCGTCGAGGGGGTCGACGACGCGGAGCGCCGGCTCGGGGCCCCCCTCGCCGTCCCCGGCTACTTCCCCTCGCGGCTCGGCTGGCCACCGGCGAGCGTCCGGATCGGCGGCGGGCGGGGCGGCGGCGCCGCCCTGCGGTTCACCGCCCGGGCCGGGGGCGCGGTCGAGGTCGAGCTGATCCAGGCCACCACGCCGGGAGAGCCGATCCCGGAGGCGCTGCTCGGCGCGCCGGTCGAGCTCTCGTCGTCCCCCGCCGACGTGGCCGGGCACCCGGCGCGCCTCTCCCGCGTCCTCCTCGACGGGGCGATCTGGCAGCAGCTCGCCTGGCGGGTCGACCGGCGCGCGATGGTCCTCCGGAGCCGGGGCGGCCTCGACGAGCTGCTCCTGCTCGCGCGCGGCGTCCGCCGCGAGGGGGCGCGGCCGTGACCCGCGAGGCGCCGGCGGCCGGGGCCCGCGAGGGGCTGGCGGCCGAGGACGAGGCGCCCGGGCGGCGGATCGGCCTCCGCGCCCGGGTCTTCCTGCTCATGGCGATCGGGGTCTTCTTCCCCCTGGCCCTCATGGCCGGGGTCGGGTGGTACTGGCTCCACGGCCTCGACGAGCGGCTGCTGGCGGCGCGGGTCGCGGCGGCGGCCGCGGTCGCCGCCCACTTCGACGAGGCGCTCACCGGCGACCTGGAGCTGCTCCAGCGCCTCGCCTCCGGCGTCGGGCCGCACTTCGCCGAGCTCGACCCGGAGGCGGCCGATCGGGCGGCCCGCGAGACCTTCGCGCACTTCCGCCACCGCGAGGCGGTCTTCCTCCTCGACGCGGGGCGGCGGATCGTCGCCGAGGAGCCGCGCGGCCGGCTCTCGGCCACCCCGGCGACGGCCCTGCCCCTGGTGGGCGAGGTGCTGCGCTCCGGGCTGCCGCGGCTCTCGGACCTGGTCCTGGATCGGCGCGGGGCGCTCGTCCACGAGCTCGTCCCGGTGCGCGACTGGAGCGGCGCGGTCGTCGGCGTCGCCGGGGGGACCTTCGATCCGGCGCGGCGCGACTTCGACCGGATGCTGCGGCTCCTCCGGCGCGGCCAGTCCGGCGTCGCCGACCTCGTCGACTCCGGCGGCGCCGTGGTCGCCTCGACCGATCCGCGGCGGATCGGGGCCCCGGTCGAGTGCCGCGCCTGGATCGCCGGCCTGCTCCGGGATCACCGGTCCGAGTCGGCGCGCTGCGACGGCTGCCACGCCGAGCGGGGCGTCCCGGTCCGCAGGCCCGAGCTCCGGACCGTCTCCCCGCTGGCCAGCTCGCCGTGGGGCGTGGTGCTGCGCCAGTCGACGGAGGAGGCGCTGCCCTCCGAGGGGGCCGTGCCCTGGATCGCGCTCCTCCTCGTCCTGGCGGTGCAGACGGCGCTGGCCGGGCTCTTCGCCTGGGGCGCCGTCCGGAGCGTCACCCAGCCGGTCGCGGTGCTGACCGCCGAGGCGGAGCGGATCGCCTCCGGCGATCTCGCCTGGCCCATCCCGCCGCTCGGCGCCGACGAGGTCGGTCACCTGGGGCGGTCCCTGGACCGGATGCGCCAGGCGATCAAGGATCTCGTCGAGCGGGTGGGGCGCGCCAACGAGGAGCTCGAGCGCCGGGTCGCCGACCGGACCCGCGAGCTGAACGACGCCAACGCCCGGCTCCGCGAGCGGGAGGCGGACCGGGTGGAGCTCCTCCGGAAGGTGATCACCGCGCAGGAGGAGGAGCGGAGGCGCGTCGCGCGCGAGCTCCACGACGAGACGAGCCAGGAGCTCGCCGTCCTGCTGATGCGGATCGACCGCGCCGACGTGGCCATCCGGGCCGGCGGCGCGCCCGCGCTCGACGAGCTCCGGGCGGTGGCGACCCGGGCGCTCGACGACGTCCACCGGCTGATCCTCGATCTCCGCCCGTCGGTGCTCGACGACCTCGGCCTCCTCTCGGCCATCCGCTGGTACGCCGACCGGACCCTCACCGCCCGCGGGATCGCCGTCCGCTGCGAGTTCGGCGAGCTCGGACGCCTCCCGCCGGAGTTGGAGACCGCGCTCTTCCGGCTCTGCCAGGAGGCGATGAGCAACGTGGCCCGCCACGCCCAGGCGACCCAGGTCCTGGTGGAGGTGGCGGTGAGCGGGCGCGAGATCGCGGTCGACGTCGAGGACGACGGCCGGGGCTTCGACCCGGAGGCGGTCGCGCGGCGGGAGGGGCGGCGCCCCTGGGGCCTCCTCGGGATCCGGGAGCGCGCCGAGCTGCTGGGCGGCGCCGCGCGCATCGAGTCCTCCCCGGGCAACGGGACCCGCGTCTCCGTCCGAATCCCGCTGCCGGTGGAGGATCCGCCATGAGCGCCATCCGCGTACTGATCGTCGACGATCACGCCATCCTGCGCGAGGGGGTGCGGGCGCTCCTCGGCGCCCACCCGGACATCGAGGTCGTGGGCGAGGCCGGGGACGGCCAGCAGGCGATCGAGGCGGTGGGCCGCCTCGACCCGGACGTGGTGCTCATGGACGTCGCGATGCCCGGGCTGGGCGGGATCGAGACGAGCATCGAGCTCCGGAAGCTCGGCCGCCGCGCCCGCATCCTGATCCTCTCGCAGTACGAGGATCGCGAGTACGTGCGCCGGCTCCTCAAGGCCGGGGTGGCCGGGTACGTCCTGAAGAAGTCCGCGGGGGCCGAGCTCGCGAACGCGATCCGGGCGGTCCACCGGGGCGGCCTGGTGCTCGATCCGGCCGTGGCCCGGGCCGCGATGTCCGACGCCGGCCCGGCGGCACCCGAGGCGGCCGATCCCTACGAGGCGCTGACCGACCGGGAGAAGCAGGTGCTCCGGCTGGTGGCCGACGGGCGGAGCACCAAGGAGGTCGCCGACGTCCTCGGGATCAGCGTGAAGACCGCGATGACCCACCGGGAGCACGTCATGGAGAAGCTCGGGCTCCACAACCGGACCGAGCTGGTGCGCTTCGCGATCAAGCGGGGGGTGATCCGGGTCGACGAGTGACGGGCGCGCCGGGCCGGGGGGCGCCGGGCGCGGCGGGAGGGACCGGACCGGGCCCCCGCCCATGGGGTACTCTGGGGCATGGCCCGCGCCGCCCCAGGATCCGTCCGCCGGCCCAGGGGCCGACCGGTGAGCGCGTGGCTCCGGTCGGGCCGGGTGATCGTCGCCGAGATCCTCGGGCTCGGCGTGGGGGCGCTCTTCGCCGCCGGGCTCCCGCAGGAGCCCGACCGGGCGAGCATCGCCGATCTGGCGTCGCGGCGGCCGGCGCTCGGCCATCTCTTGGCCGCGCTGGGGCTGCACCGCGTGGTGACCAGCTGGTGGTTCCTCGCCCTCGTCGCCCTGGCGACCGCGTCGCTGGTGGCGGTCCAGATCGACCAGTGGCGTCGCGTGTTCCGGACCTGGGGCCGGGCGGTGTCGCCGGGCGAGGTCCGCGGCTGGTCCTACCGGGCGGAGCTCCCGCTCTCGCGCTGCCGTCCGGCGCCCCCGGCGCCGAGCTTCCGGACCACCGGCAGGATCGGCCAGCTCGGATCGCCGATCTTCCACCTCGGCCTCCTCCTCGTGGTCGTCGCCGGGCTCCTCCGGCTGCTCTTCTTCGGCGAGGGGGTGGCGGTCCTCGGCGAGGGGGAGACGCTCGCGGCGACGCCGAGCGCGTTCGCCGCGACCCGCACCGGGCTCCTCGGCGGTCCGGTGGCGACCCGGGCGCCGCTCCGCCTCGAGGCGCTCTCGGCGGAGCGGTACGACTCCGGGGCCCTCAAGCAGGTCACGGCGGTGGTGGCGCCGCTCGGCGCCGGCGTCGGAGCGCGCCGGACGGTCTCGGTCAACGACCCGGCGTCCATCGGCGGTGGCCTGACCCTCTCCATCGATCCCGACGCGGGAGAGGCGGCGCTCTTCTCGCTGCGGGACCCGCTCGGCGAGCGCGCGGTGCGCGTCGACCTCGACGCGGTGCCCGGAGGTCGCAAGGGCCGCGTCGATCTCGGCGACGGGAGGGAGCTGCGGGTCCGATCCCGGGACGGCGACGACGGCTCGGTCGAGGTGCGCCTCGTCCGGGGCCAGGCGCTCCTCGGCTTCGGCCGGCTGCGCGCCGCGGAGGGGCTCGCCGCGGGGCCGGGGGCGGTGCTCGGGTTCCTCGTCCTGCGCCGCTGGGCCACCGTCCGGGTCGAGCGAGATCCGAGCCGGCCGCTCTTCTTCCTCGGCGCCGCGCTCGCCGTGGCCGGGGTGCTCTTGATGTTCGGGTGGGTCCGGGTCGACACTGCGGTCGTCGTCGAGGGCCAGTCGCTGGTGCTCGCGCTCCGGGCCCAGCGCTTCCCCGCCCTCTACGCCGAGCGCTTCGAGCGGCTGCGCCGCTCCTGGGAGGTGGAATGAACGGCCGCTGGATCCCGCCGCTGCTCGCGCTGTCCGCCGCCGGCTGCCACGCCGGCTCGGTCGACGACGCCGCCGCGGTCACGCTGGTGCGGACCTACGACGCGCGGCTCATCGACGCCTACCGGACGTCGGACGTCCAGGTCATGGAGCCGTGGGTCGGCGACGACGAGCTGCGAAAGCTCACCGGCCTCATCGGCGTGAAGCGCGACATGGGCGAGACCCTCGACGCCCAGCTCCTCGACCTCCACGTCGACCGCGTGGCGCGCGACGGCGACGGCGTCCGGGTCTTCACCCACGAGCGGTGGCGGTACGTGCCCCGCCGGATCGGCGACGGCGCCCCGGCGGGTCCCGAGTCCACCGATCTCTACGCGCTCTCCTACCGGCTCGGCGCGGTGGGCGGGAAGGAGCGGGTCCTCGAGGTCGAGTTCACCGAGCCCCCCACGATCGGGACCCCGGTCGCGCCCGGGCGGATCGACGCGCGGGACGCGCACGGCCTCCCGCCTCTCGAGGCGCCCTCGCCGCGGCGCGCCGCGGCGGGAGGCGGGCGGTGAGCCAGCGCTACGCCCTCGAGGTCGCGCTGCAGTGGGTCGGGGTGGGGCTCTACATCGCCGCCGCCGTCCTCCTCGTCTTCTCGGTCGTCTTCGGCCGCGCGCGGGCGCTCGGCTGGAGTCTCTGGCTGGCGGCGGCGGGGCTCGTCCCCCACGGGGCGGCGATCCTCCTCCGCTGGATCGCCGTAGGCCACGGCCCGTACATGCTGCGCTACGAGGTCCTGTCCTCCAACGCCTGGGTGGCGATGGCGCTGGTCCTCCTGGTGATCGCGCGGCGCCCCGCCTGGGCGGCGATCGGCGCGGTGGCGTTCCCGCTGGCGATCCTCTCCCTGGCGTTCGGCCTCTTCTCCAACCCCGAGATTCAGGAGCTCCCGCCGGCCCTCCGCTCGATCTGGCTCGTCTTCCACATCGCCTTCGCGAAGATCTCGGCGGCCGCGTTCCTGTTCTCGCTCGGCAGCGCGGTGCTGGTGCTCCTGCGGCTCCGCGCGCGGCCGCCCGCCTGGATCGGGAGGGTGCCGGCGCTCCAGGCGCTCGACGCGCTGGTGGTCCGGAGCGCCGGGTTCGGCTTCATCTTCTGGACGGTGACCATCGCCGCCGGCGCGATCTGGGGGAACCAGCTCTGGGGGCGATACTGGGGGTGGGATCCGATCGAGACCTGGGCGCTCATCAGCTGGCTCACCTGGGGCTCCTTCCTCCACCTCCGCCTCTTCTTCAAGCTCGGCCCGAGGCCGACCGCCTGGCTCGCGGTGGCGAGCTTCACGATCTTCGTCCTGGCCCTGCTGATCCTCCCGGCCTTCCTGCACACCATCCACACCGTCTACTTCACCTGACCGGCCGCGCGACCGGCGGCTCCGCCTCGAAGGGCCCGTCGACCGCCACCGACCAGAGGTCCTGCGGATCTCCGGCGACCGTCCGGGCGGCGAACAGCCCGGCGAGCATGGAGTGGTCCATGTTGTTGTACCGGTGGGTGCCGTTGCGGCCCGCCACCACCAGGTTTCCGAGCCCCTCCAGCCAGCGGCGGATGGTGGCGAGCCGCTGGCGGTGCCCGGGATCGTAGACCGGGTAGGCGTCGCGCATCCGGACCACGTGCCCGCCGGCGATCCGCCCCGGGGCTCCGAGGCCGAGCGACGCGAGCTCGATCGCGGCGAGGGAGATCAGCGCCGCGTCGGGGCTCTCCCAGAGGTCGTCGCCCGCCGCGCAGAAGTACTCCAGGCCGACGCAGGCGCGATCCGGCGACGGGACGAGCTCCGGGCTCCAGGCCCGGAAGTTCTGGACGCGTCCGGCGCGGAGCCCCCGGTCGTGGAGGTAGAGCCAGGTGTCGGGGAACGGGTCGGGCCCCTCGAGGACCAGCGCGACCTGGAGGAAGTCCCGGTAGCGGAGCCCGGCGGCGGCCGCCCGCACCTCGGCCGGGGCCGCCGGCTCGAAGGCCCGGACGAGATCTCGCAGCGGGATCGTGGAGACGAGGTGCGAGGGCGCGAGGGTCGTGGCGCCGCGGGCGCCGGCGGTCTCGACCTCGACCACGGCGCCGGCCCGGTGGCGGATCCGGACGAGCCGCTCCCCCAGGCGAACGCGGCCGCCGGCGTCCTCCACCCCCCGGCGCATCCGCTCCCAGAGCATGCCCGGCCCGAGGCGGGGGTACTCGAACTCGGTGACGAGCGTCCGCTGGCCCCCGCGCCCGCGCCGGAGGGCGTCGGCCAGGGCGCTCCGGAGGGAGAGCCCCCGGATCCGCTGCGCCGCCCACTCGGCGTCGATGTCCTCGCAGGGGAGCCCCCAGACCTTCTCGGTGTAGCCCCGGAAGAAGGTCTCGAACAGGCGTCGCCCGAACTGGTTGGTCAGCCAGTCGGCGATGCTCGCCTCGGGGCGGATCGGGCGGAGGCGGGCGCGCGCGAACGAGAGGCCGATGCGACCGCCCTCGACGAGCCCCAGCCCGGCGAGCGCGCTCCGGAGGGTGATCGGGTAGTCGAAGAACCTGCCGTGGAAGAGGATCCGGGAGCGCCGCCGCCTGGTGATGAGGTCGGCGCCGAGGAGCTCCTCCCAGAGCGCGCGGACCTCGGGGACCCGGGTGAAGAAGCGGTGCCCCCCGACGTCGAACCGGAAGCCGTCGCGCTCCACGGTGCGCGCCAGCCCGCCGACGCCGTCGCCGGCCTCGAGGAGCTCCACCGCGCGCCCGGCGCGGGCGAGGGCGAGCGAGGCCGTCAGGCCCGCGGGGCCGGCGCCGGCGACGACCACCGGCGGCCGGACGCCGCTCGCCGGGGGAGAGGGGGGCGCGGGAGC
>JAJXSQ010000001.1 GCA_021784495.1 Myxococcales bacterium
CGGGCGGGCGGCGCGGCGCCCGCGGGCGGGGCGGCCGAGGTCCCCTCCCCGGCCTCGAGCTCCAGCTCGACGAGCGGCGCGTGGACCTGGGCGAGCTGGCCGACGGCGGCGCACCGGCGGACGACCCGCCCCCGCCGCGGCGAGGGGATCACCACCGTCGCCTTGTCGGTCATCACCTCGACGAGCGGCTGGTCCTCGGCCACCCGCTCGCCCTCCTCCACCAGCCACTTCAGGACCTCCGCCTCGACGACGCCCTCGCCGATGTCGGGGAGCTCGAGCGTGTAGGACATGGCCACCTCGGCGCCGCGCTAGAAGCGGACCGTCCTGCGGATCGCGTCGAGGATCCGGGGGGCCCGCGGGAGGTACTCGTTCTCGAGCGTGTAGGGGAAGGGGGTGTCGAAGCCGGTCACCCGGACCGCCGGCGCCTCGAGCCGGAGGAAGCAGCGCTCCTGGGTGAGCGCCACCAGCTCGGCCCCGAACCCGCAGGTCCGCGGCGCCTCGTGGACGACGACGAGCCGCCCGGTCCGGTCGACCGACGCCACCAGGGTGTCGAGATCGAGCGGCTGCAGCGAGCGCAGGTCGATCACCTCGCAGTCGATCCCCTCCGCCGCGGCCTCCCGCGCCGCGCGGTCGGCCTCGTGCCACATCGCCCCCCAGGCGACCACCGTCACCTGGGTCCCGGGGCGGGTCACGACCGCCTGGCCGAGCGGGAGCGCCTCGTCGCCCTCCGGCACCTCCCCGCGGGCCGCGCGGTAGACGCGCTTGGGCTCGAGGAAGACGACCGGGTCCGGGTCCCGGATCGCGGCGAGGAGCAGCCCCTTCGCGTCCCGCGGCGTCGCCGGCACGACCACCTTGAGCCCGGCGGTGTGGATGAAGTGGGCCTCCGGCGACTGGGAGTGATAGTGACCGCCGTGGATGCCGCCGCCGTAGGGCATCCGGATCACCAGCGGGCAGGCGAACTGGCCGCCGGAGCGGTACCGGTACTTCGCCACCTCGCTCAGGATCTGATCGAACGCCGGGAAGGCGAAGTCGGCGAACTGGATCTCGGGCACCGGCCGGAGGCCCTGGAGGGCCATGCCCAGCGCGGCGCCGACGATCCCCCCCTCGGCGAGCGGCGTGTCGACGACCCGCTCCTCGCCGAACTCCGCCTGGAGCCCGGCGGTGGCGCGGAAGACGCCCCCGAACCGGCCGACGTCCTCGCCGAGCACCACCACCCGGGGGTCCCGGCGCATCTCGGTCCGGAGCGCGTCGTTCACCGCCTGGAGGAGGTTGAGCGCGGCCATCGTCCCTCCCCCTCAGGCGTCGGCGTGGCGTGGATCGGCGACCCGCGGGTCGGCGGCGACCGCCCCGGCGAGCTCCGCGAGCTGCTCCCGCTGCTGCCGGAGCGGCTCGGCGTAGACGTCCTCGAAGAGGCTCTCCAGCGGGGGCCGGGGCGGGCGGGCCTCGGCCTCGGCGAGCGCCACCTGGATCTCGGCGGCCACCTCGGCGCGCACCCGCTCGACCCCCGCGTCGTCGAGGAGCCCCCGGCGGAGGAGGAGCCGGCGGAGCCGCTCGATCGGATCGCGCCGCCGCCACGGCTCGACGACCGCCGCGGCGCGGTAGGCCCGGGGGTCGTCGGAGGTGGAGTGGCCCTCCATCCGGTAGGTGACGAGGTCGAGCAGGGTCGGCCCCCCTCCGGCCGCGGCGCGCGCCCGCGCCCGCCGGGTGGCGGCGTGGACCGCCACGACGTCGTTGCCGTCCACCCGGACCCCGAGCATCCCGTAGGCGACCGCCTTCTGGGCGACCGTCGCCGCCGCGGTCTGGCGGTCGGTGGGGAGGCTGATGGCCCACCCGTTGTTCCGGCAGGCGAAGATCACCGGGAGGTGGCGCACCGCCGCGAAGTTGAGGCCGACGTGGAACTCCCCGGAGCTGGTGGCGCCGTCCCCGAAGTAGACCAGGGGGACCATCTCCTCCCCCTGGATGCGCGCCGCCCAGGCCGCGCCGACGGCGTGGGAGATCTGGGTGCCGATCGGGGAGCTCACCGAGGCGTAGCGGGCCGGGCGCCAGGCCTCGTGGCAGGGCATCTGCCGCCCCTTCCCGGGCGCGGCGGCGTTGCCGAGCAGGTCGCAGAGGAACGCGGCGAGCGGCATCCCGCGCAGGAGCGCCGCGCCGTGCTCCCGGTAGCAGGGGAAGATCCAGTCGGTCGGCGCCATCGCCGCGGCCGCGCCGAGGACCGCCGCCTCCTCGCCGATGGCGCCCACGTAGAAGCCGATGCGCCCCTGCCGCTGCAGAGTGATCATCCGCTCGTCGAGCGCCCGGTCGAGGACCATGGCCCGGTGGAGGCGCAGCAGCTCCTCGCCGGCGAGCAGGACCCGGGACTCGTCGGCCACGAGCCCGTCCTCGTCGACCACCCGCTCGAGCGGGAAGGGGTCACCGGCCCCCGTGCCGGGCGCGGACTCCCGCGAGGCCGGGGCCCCGACCCTCTCGACCCGGGCTGCCTCCCGCTCCGCCCGCATCGCCCACCCCCTTCAGCCGCCGGCCCGCCGTCCGAGCTCGCCGCGCAGGAAGAGCTCCGCCGCCCGGTACGAGGACCGGACGAGCGGCCCGGCCGCGACCCAGCGGAAGCCGCGCCGCAGCCCGAGCTCGCGGAGGGCCTCGAAGCGCTCCGGCGGGATCCACTCGACCACCGGGAGGTGCCAGGCGCTCGGGCGGAGGTACTGCCCGAGGGTGAGGATCTCGACCCCCGCCGCGCGCAGGTCGTCCATCGCCCCGGCGAGCTCCGCCTCGGTCTCGCCGAGGCCGACCATGAGCGACGACTTGGTGATCTGCTCCGGGAACCGGGCGCGCATGGCGCGGAGGACGTCCAGGGTCTGGTCGTAGCCCGCCCGCGGGTCGCGCACCGACGGCGTCAGCCGGCGCACCGTCTCCAGGTTGGTGGCGAAGACGTCGGGCCGCGCCTCGCCCACCGTCCGGATCGCCTCCGGGTCCCCGCGGAAGTCCGGGGTGAGGACCTCGACGAGGAGCCCCGGGATCCCGTGGAGCCGCCGGATCGCGTCGGCGAAGTGGGCGGCGCCGCCGTCCGGGAGGTCGTCGCGGTCGACGCTGGTCACCACCACGTAGTCGAGCCCGAGCCGGGCCACCGCCTCGGCGACGTGGCGGGGCTCGTCGGGATCGAGCGGCGGCGGGCGAGCCGCCGTCTTCACGTTGCAGAACCGGCAGCCGCGGGTGCAGACGTCTCCCATGAGCATGACCGTCGCGGTCCCGCCCCCCCAGCACTCGCCCACGTTGGGGCAGCGGGCCTCCTCGCAGACGGTGTGCAGCTGCAGCCCGGCCAGGGTCTCCTTCACCCGCTGGTACCGCTCTCCGCCGGGGAGCCCGACCCGGAGCCAGCGCGGCTTCGGCGCGGCGCGGTCGAGGCCCCGCTCCCGCCGGAGCGGGGGGGCCCCGGGAGCGGAGGCCCCTCCCTCGGTCGGGAGGGCGTCGAGCGGCGGCTGGAGGGGATCGGCCATGGCGGTGCCTGTGGCGAGATAGCCGCGCCCGGCGCCTGGGTCAAGGCGCGCAGCGCCGATGCTATAGTCGGCGCGAACCCGGCCCCCGGCCGGGGCGCGAGGTGGGGCGACATGAGCGAGCGCGGGCCAGAGACCCGGATCGATCCGACCCGGATCCTGGTGGTCGACGACGACGACGCGGTGCGCGACGTGCTCGGGGTGCTCCTCCGCGAGGAGGGGTACCAGCCGGTCATGGCCGACGGCGCGGAGGCGGCGCTGGCGCGCGCGCGCGCCGAGGAGTTTCCCCTGGTCATCAGCGACATGAAGATGCCGGGGAAGGACGGCGTCTGGCTCCTCGGCCAGCTCCGCGAGTTCCGCCCCGACACCTCGGTCATCATGCTCACCGCCTTCGGCGACACCGAGGCCGCGGTCGAGTGCCTGCGGCGCGGGGCGACCGATTACCTCCTCAAGCCGCCCAAGGTGACCGACCTCATTCGCTCGATCGAGCGGGCGCTGGCGCGGCGGCGGCTCGACCTCGCCCGCCAGCGCTATCGCCAGGGGCTCGAGAAGCGGGTCCGGGATCGCACCGCGGAGCTCCAGCAGGCGCTCGCCGATCTCGAGACGACCTACTCCACGACCCTCTGGGCGCTGGTCGCGGCCCTCGACGCCCGGGAGCACGAGGTGTCGAACCACTCGCAGCGGGTCGTCCGGTACTCGCTCGCGGTGGCCCGGCGCATGGGGCTGCCGGAGCGCGAGCTCCCGGGGATCGGCCGGGGGGCCCTCCTCCACGACATCGGCAAGATCGGCATCCCCGACGCCATCCTCCTCAAGCCGGCCAAGCTGACCGACGAGGAGTGGACCGAGATGCGCCGCCACCCGCAGATCGGCTTCGACATCCTGCGCGCGATCCCGTTCCTCGGCCCACCCGCCGAGGTGGTCCTGTCGCACCAGGAGCGCTTCGACGGGCGCGGCTACCCGCGCGGCCTCGCCGGCGAGGCGATCCCGCTCGGGGCCAGGATCTTCGCCATCGCCGACACCTACGACGCGATGACCAGCGACCGCCCCTACCGGCGGCGAACGACGCCCGAGGCGGCCCGCGCCGAGATCCTCCGCTGCTCCGGGACCCAGTTCGACCCGCGCTGCGCCGACGCCTTCCTCGCGATCCCGCTCGTCGAGCTCGACGAGCTGGCCCGTCCCACCCCGGAGCACCCCATCTGAGCGGGCACCCGCCCGGCCGCCGGCGGCGTCGTGACATCCCGCCTGCGCGGCGCTATGACCCGAGGCCGTGACGGTTCCCCTGCCGCACCCGCTGGATCGGCCGCTCGCCGACGGTCAGGGGCGCCGCATCACCTACCTCCGCCTCTCGCTGACCGACCGCTGCAACTTCCGGTGCAGCTACTGCGCCACCGCCTCGCCGGAGCGGCGAGGCGAGCCGCTGCCCCTCCCCCACCTCGCGCGGCTGGCCTCGATCTTCGCCGGCCTCGGCGTCCGCCGCATCCGGCTCACCGGCGGCGAGCCGACCCTCCGCCGCGACCTGATCGAGATCGTCGAGGAGGTGAGCCACACCCCGGGGATCGAGGAGGTCGCGCTCACCACCAACGGCCAGGCGCTCGCCGAGCTGGCCGCGCCGCTCCGCGCCGCGGGGGTGCGCCGGCTCAACGTCTCGCTCGACACCCTCCGCCCGGCGACCCTCGCCCGGCTCGCCGGCGGCGCCGCCTCGCTCGAGCGGATCCGGCGCGGGATCGAGGCGGCGGCGGCCGTCGGCTTCGACGGGCTCAAGCTCAACACCGTCGTCGTCCGCGGGGAGAACGACGGCGAGCTCGGCGACCTCGCGCGGTTCGCCTGGCGCGTCGGCGCCACCGCCCGCTTCATCGAGCTCATGCCCTTCGGGCCCGGGGTGCCGGTGCCGGTCGCGGAGGTCCGGCGGCTCCTGGAGGCCCAGGGGGTCCGGCTCGCGCCCGACGCGACCCGCGGCTGGGGTCCGGCCACCCACATGCGCGGCGCGTCCACGGTGGGCGGCGAGGCGGTCGGCGGGCTCGTCGGCTTCATCGGGGCGCTCACCGAGAACTTCTGCGACGGCTGCAACCGGATCCGGGTGGCGGCCGACGGCGCGCTGCGCCCCTGCCTCGGGGGTCGGGAGGGGCTGCCGCTCCGCGCGCTCCTCGACGCCGGGGCGACCGACCGCGAGATCTCGGCGGCGATCGTCGGCGCCCTGGCGGCCAAGCGGCCCGGCCACCGGATGGTCGAGGAGGCGGGCCAGCTGCCGTCGATGATCGGCACCGGCGGCTAGCCGCGCCGGCCTGGGCGGGGGCCTCGCTAGGCGGCGGCCGCGCGGGGGTGGACGTTCGCCCGGATCCAGTCGACGGTGACCTGGGTCGACGTCCCCGGGAGGAAGAGCTCGGCG
The DNA here is from genome assembly GCA_021784495.1 of Myxococcales bacterium. Taxonomy (GTDB): domain Bacteria; phylum Myxococcota; class Myxococcia; order Myxococcales; family Anaeromyxobacteraceae; genus JADKCZ01. The sequence continues at coordinate 5,872 of JAJXSQ010000001.1, forward strand.
ACCCCCTGCCCCTTCAGGACCGGGACGTCGTCCTGGGGGATGATGCCGCCGCCGAACACCTTGACGTCGCCGGCGTCCTGCGCGCGGAGGAGCTCGAGGACCGCCGGGAAGATGGTCATGTGGGCGCCGGAGAGGATCGAGAGCCCGACCGCGTCCACGTCCTCCTGGATGGCCGCGGCGACGATCATCTCGGGGGTCTGGTGGAGGCCGGTGTAGATGACCTCCATCCCCGCGTCGCGGAGCGCCCGGGCGATGATCTTGGCGCCGCGGTCGTGGCCGTCGAGGCCCGGCTTGGCGACGAGGATGCGAAGCGGTCGAATCGCGCTGCTCATGGCGGCTCCTCCCGGATCGGTGACCGATCTCGTACCGCACCTCGGGGGAAGGCGCCAGCCGCCGTCCACGACGCGCGGCGCCATCGCCCGCCGAGGCGCTAGAACCGACCGTCCTCCCGGTAGACGCCGTGGACCCGGCGGAGGACGTCCGAGATCTCGCCGAGGGTCGCGTAGGCCTTCACCGCCTCGAGGATCGGCGGGAGGACGTTGCGCCCCTCCCGCGCCGCGCGCTCGACGCCCGACAGCGCGGCGTCCACCGCGGCGACGTCGCGCCCGGCCTTCACCGCCCGGAGCCGCTCGATCTGCGCTCGCTGCACCGCCTCGTCGACCTTGAGCGTCGGGATGGGGGGCTGCTCGGCCACCTGGAAGGCGTTGACCCCGACGACCACCCGCTCCCCCCGCTCGATCTCGCGCTGCCATCGATAGGCGCTCTCGGCGATCTCGCGCTGCGGGAAGCCCTCCTCGACGGCCCGGAGCATCCCGCCGAGCGCGTCGATCTTGCCGATCAGGTCGAGGGCGCGCCGCTCCACCTCGTCGGTGAGCCACTCGACGTAGTGGCTCCCCGCCAGCGGATCGACCACGCGGTCGACCCCCGACTCGTGGGCGATCACCTGCTGGGTCCGGAGGGCGACGGTCGCCGCCTCCTCGGTCGGGAGCGCGTAGGTCTCGTCGAGCGAGTTGGTGTGGAGCGACTGCGTGCCGCCGAGGACGGCGGCCAGCCCCTGGAGCGCGACCCGGGCGACGTTGACGAGCGGCTGCTGCGCGGTGAGGGAGACCCCGGCGGTCTGGGCGTGGGCGCGGAGCAGGAGGGCCTCGGTCCGGCGGGCGCCGAACCGGTCCCGCATGAGCCGGGCCCAGATCCTGCGGGCGGCGCGGAACTTGGCCACCTCCTCGAAGAGGTCGTTGTGGACGTCCCAGAAGAAGCTGATCCGGGGCCCGAACTCGTCGACCGCGAGGCCCCGCTCGACGCACTGGCGGACGTACTCGAGGCCGTCGGCGAGCGTGAAGGCGAGCTCCTGGACCGCCGTCGCCCCGGCCTCGCGGATGTGGTAGCCGCTCACCGAGATCGGGTTCCAGCGCGGCATCTCCCGGGCGCAGAACTCGATCACGTCGCAGGCGATCCGGGTGGCGGGCGCCGGCGGGATCATCCACTCCTTCTGCGCGACGTACTCCTTCAGCATGTCGTTCTGGAGCGTCCCGGCGAGCCGGGCCCGGGGGACCCCCTGCGCCTCCGCGACCGCCACGTACATCGCCAGCGCGATGGCCGCGGTGGCGTTGATGGTCATCGACGTCGACACGTCTCCGAGGGGGATCCCCTCGAAGAGCGTCTCGAAGTCGCGCAGGGTCGAGACCGCCACCCCCTCGCGCCCCACCTCGCCCCGGCTCATCGGGTGGTCGGCGTCGTAGCCCATGAGCGCCGGCATGTCGAAGGCGGTGGAGAGGCCGGTCATCCCGCGCCCGAGGAGGATCTTGAAGCGGCGGTTCGTGTCCTCGGGCGAGCCGAAGCCGGCGAACTGGCGCATCGTCCAGAGCCGGCCCCGGTACATCGTCGCCTGGGTGCCGCGGGTGAAAGGGAAGCGGCCCGGGTAGCCGACGTCGCGCCGGTCGTCGGCTCCGGGCCGACTCGCGGCGTCGAGGAGGTCGGGGACGGGGATCCCCGAGTCGGTCTCGAACCGCTCCCGCCGCCGCGGCAGCCGCTCCAGCGCCTGCGCCAGCTCCCCCCGAGTCCACGCCTCGCGCTCCCCGAGGAGCGCCGCCAGCTCGTCACGCGACCAGGCCATCTCCCCTCCCTACCCTCAACGGCCGGGGACGGGAAGGTCGCGGTCGGGTGTACGGCGCGGGGAGGCCGGGGACCGGCGCGCCCGCGCCGGCGCGCCGCCCCGACCAGCGGGCGACGCAGCGGCGGGGCGGGGGTGTGGTGAGGGGGAGAATCGAACTCCCGACCTAGGGATTATGAGACCCTCGCTCTGGCCGACTGAGCTACCTCACCGGAGGTGCCGCGGCCTTCCGGCCGCGAGAACGCGGGGTTATAGGTCCCCCGCCGCAGGTCGTCAAGCGGGCCGATCTCCCCCTCGCCCGACCGCCCCGGGCGCCGCCCGGCCCGCGCCCGCCTCGCCCGCGGAGCGCCCGGCGCCGGCGGCCTCGGCCTCCTCCTCCTCCAGCTCTGCGCCGGAGGCGGCCGGCGCCGCCAGGAGCTGCGCCAGCCGGATGTGGCGAGACGGCAGGAAGGCCAGGCCGAGGAGGGTCTGGAAGCCGACCTGCACCGCCCACAGGACGTTGGCGTAGGCGAGCCCGTGGGTCGCGGTCACCTCCCGGCTGGTGAAGAGCGACAGGCCGATCACCACCGCGCCCTGGAAGGTGCCGACCATCCCCGGCCCGGCCGGGATCATCACCCCGACGACCAGGACGCCGAGCACCGTGAAGGCCTGCGCCGCGTCGAGCTGGATGGCGAACCCCCGGGCGAGGATCTGCATCCCCCACCCGCTGAGCCCCCAGTAGCCGAGGGTGAGCGCGACGAAGAGCGCGACCTTGGCGCGGCTCGGCACCAGCCGGAGCCCGGTGATGAAGGCGTCGACCATCCCCGCCGCCCGCGCGGCCAGGCGCGGCGAGAAGGGGCCGAGCGCCCGGGCGGTGAGCCGCACGGCGAGCGCCCGGCTCCGGTAGGCGACCACGAGGAAGGCGAGGAGGCCCGCGAAGGCGAGCGAGACGGCCACCCCGGCCACCCGGATGACGCGCAGGCCGGGGGTCCCCGCCGGCACGGCGAGGAGGGTGGCGACGAGGAGGAGGCCGGTGAAGAGGCCGTCGGCGACGCGCTCGACCACGATGCTGGAGAGGGCGGAGGACATCCGCAGGCGCGGCCGGTCGGCGACGAGGTAGGGCCGGGCGAACTCGCCGAGCCGGAACGGGAAGAGCACGAGCGCCATGAAGCCGACGGCGGTGGCGGCGTTGAGGCGCGAGAACGGGACCTTGGCGACCGGCTCGAGCAGGATCCCCCAGCGCACGGTGCGGATGAGGTGGATGGCCACCAGGGTGAGGAGGTAGGGCAGGAGGACCCGGTAGTCGGCCTCGCGCGCCGCCCCCCAGATCGCGCCCAGGTCCTTGCCGCGCAGCGTGAGCCAGAGCGCCCCCGCGGAGATGGCGAACCCGACCGTGGCCTGCAGCGCTCGCTTCACGGGAGCTCCTCGCCGGCCAGGATCCGCCGCGGCTGCTCGTCGAGGAGCCGGGCGAGCGCCGCGGCGCCGGCCCGCCGCTCGAGCGCCTCCAGGGCCTCCGGGACCCACTCGTCGGCGCCGTCGGGGTGGTGGAGGTCGGTCGCCGCCACGGCGTAGAGCCCGTCGTCGAGGAGCCGCTGGGCGAGCCGGCCCACGCTCCGCCCGAAGAGCCCGACGAGGGAGCCGAGGTTGAGCTGGAGCGCGCCGCCGAGGCGGACCACCTCCTCGGCCCGGCCCGGCCGCTCGAACTCCGCGCACCGCTCCGGGTGGGCGAAGAGCGGCGCCACGCCGAGCCGCTGGAGCCGGAAGACCAGGTCCGGGAGCGCCGGCACCCCCTGGCGGAAGGGGAGCTCGACGAGCGCCCAGCGCCCGGAGGCGCCGATCCCGCGGCGGCCGGGGCCCGCGGCGCGCTCCAGGAAGGCCTCGTCGAGCTTGTTCTCGGCGTTCCGGTGGAGCGCGAGCGACACGCCCTCCCGGGCGAGGAGGGCCCCGAGCTCGCCGCGGCGCGCGTCGCAGGCCTCCGGATCCCCCGACGGCATCTCCGGGGAGGCGTGCGGGCTCGGCGCGAGATCGCTGAACCCCAGCGACGCGAGCAGGCGCGCGGCGGCGAGGGCCTCGGCGGACGTCTCGACGCCGTCGTCGAGGCCCCAGAGGAGATGGCAGTGGAGATCGACGAGCCCCATGGGCGCGCGGCCTCATACCACGCCGGCCCGGCCCGCGGCGAGGCGCCGGCGGGCCTCCGCCGGTCAGGGCACGGGGTGCAGCGGCGGCTCTCCGCGCGCCACCCGCTCGACCTCCTCCACGACCATGGCGGTGATCGCCTCGCGCGTCTCGCGGGTCCCGGAGCCGAGGTGCGGGGTGAGGACCACGTTCTCCAGCGCCAGGTAGGCGGCCGGCACCCGGGGCTCGTCGCGGAACACGTCGAGCCCCGCCCCCGCGAGCCGCCCCTCGCGCAGCGCCCCGGCGAGCGCCGCGTCGTCCACGACCTGCCCCCGGGCGGTGTTGACCAGGATCGCCCCCGGCCGCATCCGGCCGATGCGCTCGCTCGACAGCAGCCCGTCGGTCGCCGGGGTGAGCGGGACGTGGAGGGACACCGCGTGGGAGGCGGCGAGGAGCTCGTCGAGGGGGAGCCGCCGCGCGCCGGGGAACTCCACCTCGCGCGGGCCGGCGTAGACGATCGACAGCCCGAGGGCGACCGCCCGGCGCGCCACCGCCTGGCCGATCCGCCCGAAGCCGACGAGCCCCAGCACCTTCCCGTCGAGGCCGGTCCCCAGGAGGTAGGCCGGGTCGAGCGAGGTCCACCCCCCCCGCCGGATGATCCGGTCCCCCTCGACCACCCGCCGGGCCACCGCGAGCAGGAGGGCGATCGCGTGCTCGGCCGTCGCCTCGGTCACCACCCCGGGGGTGTTGGTGACCAGGAGGCGCCGGCGCCGGCAGGCCTCGAGATCGAGGTGGTTCACCCCGACGCCGTACGAGGCGAGGTGGCGGAGGCGCGGGAGGCCGGCGAGGAGCTCCTCGTCCACGCGGTCCAGGTAGCTCACCACCAGGACCTCGGCGTCGCGCGCCTCGGCCAGGACGGCGGCGCGCGGCGCCGCGGCGCCGTTGCCGCGGAGGTCGAAGCGGGCGGCCAGCCGCCCGAGGAGCCCGCCCGGGAGCGAGCGGATGGCGTACGCGATGGGCTTCATGAGTCCTCTCCTTCTCCTCGGGGGTCGCCGCCGGGGTCCCCGTCCGCCCCGTCGCCGCCCCGCTCGGCGGCGATCCGGTAGGAGCCGTCGAGCCAGCGCCCCAGGTCGGCCAGGCGGCAACGGTCGCTGCAGAAGGGGAAGGCGCGGTTCCCGGCGCGCGGCGCGACCGCGCCCCCGCAGCTCCGGCATCTGCGGACCGGGGCGGTCATGGCGCGGGGCAGCTCGCGGGGAGGAGCGGCTCGACCGCGGCGGCGAGGCTCCCCCGGTCGACCGGCCCGTCGAAGGCTTGCCGGACCGCGCCGGCGGCGTCGACGACGTAGGTCCGCGGGTAGCCGGGGACCCGCCAGGCGGCGGCGGCCTCGCCCCGCGCGTCGACGAGGATCGGGTACGGGATCCGGCGCGCCGCGGCGGCGACGTCCTCGCGCGGCGACTCCTCGACCACCCCCAGGAGCTCGAAGCACCGGCCGCGCCATCCGCGCCAGGCGGCGGCGAGGCCCGGGAGCTCCTCCTGGCAGGGCGGGCACCAGGTCGCCCAGAAGTTCACGACGACCACCCGGCCGCGGAGCGCGGCGAGGTCGACCGTGCGACCGCCGAGGTCCGGCAGCGCCAGCGGCGGGGTGGGGCCGCCGGGCGGCAGGGTCCGGTCCGCCTTCTGGACCAGGATCTGGGCGGCGACCACCGCAGCGACGAGGAGCACCGCGAGCTTGAGCCAGCCGCGCATCGTTCACTTCCCGCTGCCGACGCTCCCCGCGGCGCTGCCGAGCCCGAGGGTGAAGAGCGTCTTCAGATCGTCGTCGGTGAAGAAGAGGCCGCCGCCGAAGAAGACGTCGGCGCCGACCGAGAAGCGCGGCCCCCCGGGGTAGTGGCCGCTCCGCCAGGCGTTCAGGAAGTCGTCGGCCCCCGCGGTCGCGTAGAAGTGCTGGAGGAGCGTGTAGTTGGCCCAGAGCTTCGCGTTCGGGAAGACGCCCGGCCAGGAGGGGCGCGAGAACTGGTAGACCTGCGTCGAGATCTGGAGCCGGTCGTCGAGGAGGAAGAGGTCCGAGCCGACGCCGCCCGAGCTCTCGATCACCCCGACCCGGAAGGCGATCGGCCCGTACCGCTTGGCGAGCTCGAGGCTGAAGGTGAGGCTCTGCTGGTGGAGGGTGGTGGTGACCTGCGAGGTGCTGTCCTTCCCGGTCACCGGGTTGCGGGTGGTGATCGTCGAGGTCGACACGGTGTCCACCCCGCGCGGATCCGAGATCACGTCGAAGACGTAGTACTGGTCCGGTCGGGGGACGATCCGGCCGCCGAAGTAGGTCTTCGAGCCGGTCTGGTTCAGGAGCCACTCGGAGCGGAGCCGCAGGACGATCTGGAGCCGCTCGAGCGAGTCGACGTACCCCGAGATGGCCTCGATGGTGTTGCCGAGCTGCTGCCCCATCCGCTCGTCGGTGAGCAGCCGACCGGCGACGCTCTTCCCGTCCTGGACCTTGGCGAGGAGATCGTCGAGCCGCTTCAGGTTGTCGTTCGCCTTCTCGATCGCCTGCTTCACGCCCTTCGCCTCGGCGGACGCTCCCGCCGTCCCCGGCGCTCCCGCGGCCCCCGGCGCACCCGCTGCACCCGCGGCTCCCGGCGCACCCGGCGCGCCGCCCGCGCCGTCGAGGATCCCCTGGGCGCTGGCCAGCGCCTGGCGGAGCTGCACCGTGAGGGCGGCGACGTTCTCGATGATCTCCTTCATCCGGTCCTTCTCGGAGCCCGTCACCTCCCGCAGGTCGCGGGAGATCCCCTCGGCGTTGGCGATGAGCCGGGTGAGCTGACCGGCGTTCTCGGCGACGGTGGCGTCGAGCTGGCGGGTGAGCTGCGCGAGGTTCTCGATGATCTCCCGCATCGAGCCGCGGGGACCCCCGACCGTCTTGGCCAGATCGCCGGTCACGACCTGGACGTCGGCGGCGATCTTGGCCATCGCGTCGAGGAGCTGCTGCACGCTCGTCGACTCCCGCACGCAGGTGATCTCGCGCCGCTCGACGGGGAGGCTCGCGAGCGGGGGGGCGCCCGGACTGCCCGGGGACACCTCGAGCTGCGCGTCGGGCAGGAGGGCCGAGGGGAAGCTCTTGATGAGGCAGGCGTCGGTCCGCAGCTCGACGTCGTTCTTGATGCGCAGCTCGAGCCGGGCGCGGTCCCCCTCCAGCGCGATGCGCGCCACCTCGCCCACCTGGATCCCGGCGATCTGGACCCGGCTCTTCCAGGTGAGGCCGGTCGCGTCCCGGAAGCGGGCGTGGACCAGGTAGCTCTCGCTCTCGGAGTACCCGCCCTTCCGGAAGAAGGTGAACGCGAGCAGGAAGGCGGCGCCGGTGGCGGCGACCAGGGCGCCGACCGCGAGGGCCTTGTTGAGGGTGGGTCGGATCACGCGCGGCCGATCACTGCTTGGCGAACCAGGTCGAGAGGAAGCGCTGCACGAACGGGTCGGTGCTGGCCCGGACCTGGGCGGGCGTCCCCTCGGCCGCCAGGCGGCCATCGTAGAGCACCGCCAGCCGATCGGCCACCTTGAAGGCGCTGGCGACGTCGTGGCTGATCACCATGGAGGTGATGCCGAGCCGCTGCTTGGCCGCCATGATCATCTGGTCGACCGAGTCGGTGGTGAGCGGGTCGAGGCCGGTGGTGGGCTCGTCGTAGAGGACCACCCGCGGGTCGGAGACCAGGGCGCGGGCCAGCGCGACCCGCTTGCGCATCCCGCCGGACAGCTCCGCCGGGTAGCGGTCGAGCACCTCCTCGCCGAGGTCGACCACCGCCAGCTTCTCGACCACCCGGCGGCGCACCTCGTCGAGCCGGACGTCGCGCCGCTTCTCCCGGAGGGGGAAGGCGACGTTCTCCAGCACGGTCATCGAGTCGAAGAGCGCCGCCCCCTGGAAGACCATCCCGAAGCTGCGCCGGGCCTCGGTGAGCGCCCGCCCCTCGAGCGCCGAGATCTCGGCGTCCCCGACCCGGACCGAGCCCCGATCCGGCTTGAGGAGCCCGATGACGTGCTTGAGGAGCACCGTCTTCCCCGAGCCCGATCCGCCCAGGACGACGTAGGTGGTCCCCGGCGCCACGCGCAGCGAGACGCCCCGCAGCACGTGGTTGTCGCCGAACGATTTCCAGAGATCGATCGCCTCGATCACCCGCGCCCCCCGAGCGCCACCAGGGTCACCGCGTAGTCGGTGACCAGGATCGCGATGGAGCTGGTCACCACCGCCCGGGTGGTCCCCTCGCCCACCCCGCGCGCGCCGCCCGAGGCCGCGTAGCCGCGCCAGGTGGAGATGAGCGCGATCACCCCGCCGAAGAGGAGCGCCTTGAGGAGCCCGTGGAGCAGGTCGCCGGGATCGAGGAACCCGCGGGTGTGCTCGAGGAACGGCCCCTCGGGGATCCCGGCGACGAAGATCCCCATCACCCAGGCCCCGAGGTATCCGAGGGTGTCGAAGACCATCGTCAGGAGCGGGACCATGGTGACCGCCGCGACGATCCGGGGCACCACCAGGTACTGGATCGGGCTGACCGCCATCGACTCCATCGCGTCCAGCTGCTCGGTGACGCGCATCGTGCCGAGCTCGGTGGCGATGGCGCTGCCGGCGCGCCCGGTCACCATGAGCGCGGTCAGGACGGGGGCGAGCTCGCGCGCCAGCGAGAACGCGACCGAGCCGCCCACGTACCCCTCGGCGGCGAACTGCCGGAGCGCGTAGTTCATCTGCAGCGCCAGGACCATCCCGGTGAAGATGCCGGTGACGCCGACGATGAAGACCGACCCGGCGCCGATGAAGGCCATCTGCGCCAGCACGAGCTCCGGCCGGAACGGGGGCCGCACGGCCCACGCGAAGGCCTCGAAGCCGAAGAAGATCATCCGCCCGAAGTCCTCGAGGATCGCCGCGAGCCGCCGCATCCCCGGCATCATCGCATGGTTCGCCGCCCCCCGGCCGGCCTCGGCCGGGGCGCCGCACGCCGCCGGCGCGTTTCCTGTATGCTGGTCGGCCCATGATCAAGGCCGGCGGCGAGGTGGATGCGTTCTGCGTGAAGTGCGATCTGACGCTGGCTCACACCGTCCACGCGGTGGTGAGCGGCAAGCCCGTGAAGGTGGAGTGCAACACCTGTCACGCGGTCCACCGGTACCGCGCGCCGGCCGGCGCCGCCGGGGCCGCGGCGCGGACCACCCCGAAGAAGGGGCGGGAGCCGCGGGAGAAGCGGGTGGTGACCAGCTTCGACGATCTCCTGGCGGCCCGGAAGGGCGCGCCCATCCCCTACTCGCCCCGCCACGCCTTCGCCGAGGGCGACGTCGTGGAGCACCCGACCTTCGGCCGCGGGTTCGTCTCCGGGGTGCGGAGCGACAAGGTGGAGGTCACCTTCCGGAGCGACGTCAAGACCCTGGTCCACGCCCGCAGCTGAGCGCCTCCCCGCGGAGGAGCGCGAGGGCGGCGAGCAGGTCCGGCGGCGCGGGCGCCTCGACGACGAGGTCGCCCCCTCCCGGGTGACGCAGCTCGAGCCGCGCCGCGTGGAGCGGCGTCCGCTCGAGCACCGCCTCCCCGCCGGGCCCGGCGAGCGGCGCCGCGGCGCCGTAGGCCGGGTCGACGAGCAGCGGGTGGCCCGCCGCCGCGAGGTGCACGCGGATCTGGTGGGTCCGGCCGGTCTCCGGGCGGGCCTCGACCCACGCCGCCGCCGGCCGGCCGGCGGCGGCGGGGAACGCCTCGAGGACGCGGAACGCGGTCGCCGCGGCCTTCCCGCGCGGATCGCCCGGCGCCGCGGGGCGGGTGCGCCCGCGCCGCGCCGGCGCCAGCGGCAGGTCGATCCGGAACCGCTCCGGGGGGAGGCCGGCGACGAGCGCCAGGTAGGTCTTGCGCGGGGTCCCGCCCTCGAACTGCAGGTTGATCGCGCGGTGCGCCGCCGCGCTGCGGGCGAGGAGCAGGACGCCGCTGGTGCCGCGGTCGAGGCGGTGGACGATCCAGAGCGGGCCGTGGAGCGCCTCCAGCTCCGCCCGCAGCGCGGGCTCGTCGCCGTCGCGGCCGGGGATCACGAGCCGGCCGGGCGGCTTGTCGATCGCCAGGAGGGCGTCGTCGAGGAGCAGGATCCGCGGCGCCGTCACCGGGTCACATCACCGCGCCCGGGGCGACGACCGTCACCGGGCCGAGGTGCTCGAGCTGGGGCGCGAGCCGGCGGGCCGGGCCGACCGCCACCACCAGGCGACCCTCCCCGCCGAAGCTCCGGGCGGAGAGCGCCCGGCAGGCGGCGGCGTCGACCGCGGCGAGCCGCTCCCGGAAGCCGGTCACCTCGTCCGGGCCGAGGCCGTAGAGCTCCACCTCGACGAGCTTCTCGGCCCACGCCTCGTGGGTCTCGAGCGAGAGCGGGTGGAGCCCGCCGAGGTAGGCGCGCATCCGGTCGAGCTCCTCCGCGGTCGGGCCCTCGTCGGCGAAGCGGGCCAGCTCGGCGAGCGCCACCCGCACGAGCTCGCCGGCGCTCTCGACCTTGGTGAAGGAGGAGACCACGAAGAGCCCCCCCGCGCGCGCGGACGCGAAGCGACCGCGGACGCCGTAGGAGAGCCCCCGGTCCACCCGGATCGCCTCCATGAGCCTGGAGGTGAACCCTCCCCCCAGCACCGCGCCGGCCACGACGCCGGCGGCGTGCTCCGCGCTCGCGCGGGGGAGGCCGGGGAAGCCGAGCCGGATCTGCGCCTGCCCCTGCTCGGGGCGATCGACGATGACCACGCGCCGATCGCGCGGCCGGGAGACCGGCGCGACCTCCAGGTCGCCCCCCGGCGCCGCGCGCCACCCCCCGAAGCGCCGGCGGACGAGCGCCAGGGCCGCCGGGACGTCGATCGGCCCGACGAGGACGACCGTGGCCCGGGAGGGCCGCCAGCGGAGGGCGTGGAAGGCGACCACCTCCGCGCGCGTGGTCCGCCGGAGGTCGCGGGCGAGCCCCTCCGAGGGGTGGCCGTACGGATGGTCCCCGTAGCCGAAGCGGAGGAGCGCCCGGTCGGCCAGCACCCCCGGCTCGGACGCGTCGTGCGCCAGCCCCGCCACCTCGCGCCGGCGGAGCCGGGCCACCTCCGCGGGGGCGAGGCCCGGCGTCGCGGCGACGTCGGCCACGAGCCCGAGGGACCGTCCGAGCTCGCCGACCGGCACCGAGAGCCCCGCGACCGCCGCGTCCTCGTCCACGCCGATCCCGAGCTCGCCCCCCGTGGCCTCGACCGCGGCGTCGAGCCGCTCCCCCGGCAGCCGGCGAGTCCCCCGGCGCGCCGAGAGCGCCACCAGGCTGGCGAGCCCGGCGCGCCCCGGGGGATCGAGCGCCGAGCCGGCGCGCAGGAGCAGCCGGATCGCGGCGAGGGGGATGCCGGCGCGCCGGGCGACGACCACCTCGAGGCCGCTCGGCAGCCGCTCGCGGACGAGCGGCGGCTGGACGACGCCGCTCACCGCGCCTCCCGCGGGTCGAGGATCACCGTCGAGCGCCGCGCCGGGTCGAGCCAGGCGCGCGCCGCCCGCCGGAGGTCGGCCGGCCCGAGCGCCTCGTAGCGGCCGAGCGCGCGCGCGGCCTCGCGCCAGTCGCCGAGGAGCGCCTCGGCCTGGCCGAGCGCCTGCGCCAGGCCGTGGTGGGTCCCCAGCTCGTGCAGGAGGGCGCTCCGCAGGAGCGCCCGGGCCCGCCGCAGCTCGGCGCCCGCCACCGGGCGGTCGGCCAGCCGGGCGACCTCCTCCAGGATCATCCGCTCCGCCCGGTCCGCCCGCCCGCCGGGCGGGAGCTCCGCGAAGACCATGAAGACCCCGGGGTCGATCCGCCACCCCCAGGAGGCGTTGACCGAGACCGCGCCGCCGCCGTGGATCATCCGCCGCCGGAGCCGCGACGCCTCCCCGATCGCCAGGCAGGCCTGCACCAGGTCGAGCGCCAGGGAGTCGGGGCTCCGCGCGGCCGGGCCGCGCCAGCCGACGAGGATCGCCGGCGCCTCGGCCGGGAAGCCGATGATCGCCTGCCGCGGGCCGCGCTGCTCCGGCTCGTCCCCCGGCGTCCGCGCCAGGGGCGGCCGGGCCGGGAGGTGGCCGTAGCGCCGCTCGAGGAGCTGCAGCGCGCGATCGGGGTCGACGTCGCCGACGAGGTAGACGGCGGCGTTGGACGGGGCGTAGGCGCTGCGGAAGAAGGCCTCGCAGTCGGCCCGGGTGATCCGCTCGATGTCGGCCATCCACCCGACCACCGGCCAGCGGTACGGGTGCGCCAGGAAGACGAGCGCCTCGAGCTGCTCCTCCATGAGGCCGAAGGCGGAGTCGTCGGTGCGCAGCCGCCGCTCCTCCTTCACCACCGCCCGCTCCTGCTCCAGCACCGCGTCGTCGATCCGGAGCGACTCCATCCGGTCCGACTCCAGATCGGCCACGACCTCGAGGGCGTCGGCGGCGAAGTCGTCGTGGTACACGGTGAGATCGGTGGAGGTGAAGGCGTTCGAGTGCCCTCCCCGCCCCTCGAGGACCCGGTCGAACTCCTTGGGGCCGTAGCGCGCCGCGCCGTTGAACATCATGTGCTCGAACAGGTGGCTGATGCCGGTGATCCCCGGCCGCTCGTCCCGCGAGCCGACCTGGAAGAAGGTCTGGTAGCTCACGGTCGGCCAGCCGCGCTCCGCCAGGACCCGCAGGCGCAGCCCGTTCGAGAGGCTCACCGCGTGGACCGCGCCGGGATCGAAGGGGGCCTCGGGATCGAGCTCGGGTCCGCGCATGGCGCCCGGACCATAGCGGCGGAGCGGTCGGGCGTCCAACGGCGCCCGACCGGGGAGGTCGCCATTCCTGCGATGGGTCGGTCCGCACCCCCGTGCGGCTCTACAGTGGGTCCGTGGACAACCAGCGATGTCAACCCTATTGAATCTACGCTGGCGGGGGCACCACTCCATTCCGGGATAGACCAGGCATGTCGAACAAGTCGAAGCCCATGCGAGACCCCCGCGCCGAGGACCTGCGGCGGCTCGGGGAAAAGATCCGTGACCAGCGGCGCCACAAGGGGCTCACCCAGGAGCGGCTTGCGGAATCGCTCGGCCTCTCGGTGGCGTACATCAGCCTGATCGAGCGCGGGGGGCGCAACCCCCCGTACACGACGGTCGTGGCCATCGCCCGGGCGCTCGAGGCGCCGGCGTCCCGCCTCGTCGCGGAGGAGTGAGCGCCGTCACCGCCCCCGGGAGCGCGCCGGGGGGAGATCGAGGGGACGGCCGCAGGCCGCGCACCGCCCCGCCCGGCGGCGAAGCGGCAGCCCACAGCCGGCGCATCGCTTCCCGTCGCCGCCGCGCGAGGTCGCCCGCGCGGCCCGCCCATCGCCCGGGCCCACGCGGCCGGTCTCGAGCGCCGCGACCCGCTCCTCGAGCGCCGAGAGCCGGAAGGCCAGCGCGGCGCGGCCGCGGTCCGGGTTGCTGGGAGGCGCCACGCGCCCAGACTAGAGCGTCGCGGGCGGGGCGCAACTTTCCGCGCGCCGCGGGACCTTCCGGCCCGCCTGGCGGCATGCTATCCCCGCTCGATCCATGCCGATCGATCCGACGGGCGCCGCGCCGGCGCCGCTCCACGCCGACTCGCCGGAGATCCTCGAGCTCCTCGCCCGGCCGAACGGCGCCCGGCGCGAGGTCCCCCCCGACCGCCAGATCTTCGTCAACCGGAGCCTCCGGATGGACCGGATCGAGGCGATCGGCTTCGACATGGACTACACCCTGGCCATCTACCAGCTCCGCGAGCTGGAGGACCTGGCCTTCCGGATGACGGTCGCCCGGCTCGTCGAGCACCACGGCCACCCCGAGGCGCTCCGCGCCATCCGGTACGATCCGGAGCGCGTCATCCGCGGCCTCGTCGTCGACAAGCTCCACGGCAACATCTTCAAGATGGACCGGCACAACCACGTGGGGCGGGCCTTCCACGGGCGCCGCCCCATCCCCCCCGACCAGCTCCACCGGCTCTACCGCGACGAGAAGATCCACCTCTCGTCTCCCCGCTTCGCCTGGATCGACACCCTCTTCGCGCTGCCCGAGGCCTGCCTCTTCGCCGAGGCGATCGAGCTGGTCGAGGCCGGGGGCGGGGTGATCGACTACGCCCGCCTCCACGGCGACATCCGGGAGGCGATCGACACCGTGCACCGCGACGGCTCGCTCAAGGCGGTGGTCCTCGCCGACCTCGACCGGTTCCTGGTGCGGGACCAGGATCTGGGCGCCGCGCTCCACCGCCTCCGCTCCGGCGGCAAGCGGCTCTTCCTCCTCACCAACTCGCTCTCCGCCTACACCGACGCGGTGATGTCGCACGCCCTCGACGGCCTCCTGCCCGAGTACCCGAGCTGGAGGAACTACTTCGACGCCGTCGTGACCGGCGCCGCCAAGCCGGCCTTCTTCTCGGAGCGCCACCCGCTCCTGCTGCTCGGGCCGGACGGGGCGCCGGCGGGCGAGGCCACCTCGCTCGACCGAGGCCGGACCTACCAGGGCGGCGATCTCGGGCGGCTCGAGGAGCTGCTCGGCGTCTCCGGCGACCGGATCCTCTACGTCGGCGACCACATCTACGGCGACATCCTGCGCTCCCGGAAGAGCTCCCTGTGGCGGACCTGCCTCGTCATCGGCGAGCTGGAGCGCGAGATCCTCTGGCTCACCGGGAACCGCGAGCCCATCGGAGAGCTCACCCGGCTCGAGACGCTCCGGCTCCGGATCGAGGACGCGATCGCGTCGCACCGGGCCGGGCTCAACGCCGCCGAGCGCCGCCTCGACCGCGCCGGCGCGAGCGAGGAGCGGGCGCCGCTCGCGGCCGACCGGCGGCGGCTCAAGCAGGAGCTCGAGCTCCTCCGGGGTGGACTCCGCGACGCCGTCGAGCGGATCGGCGCGATCGCGCGTGCGCTCGAGGCCGGGGTGAACCCGCTCTGGGGGCTCACCTTCAAGGAGGGGAACGAGAACTCCCGGCTCGGGGAGCAGGTGGAGGACTACGCCTGCCTCTACACCAGCCGCGCCTCCAACTTCGGCTTCTACTCTCCGATCGAGTACTTCCGCTCCCCCCGCGCGGCGATGCCCCACGAGCGCGCGACCATCGTCTTCCAGACCTGGGGGACCGAGCACGCCCCGGCCCGGGCCGCCGCCCGCCCCTCCCGGGCCTGAAGGCCGCGCCCTCCCGCGCCGGCGCGCCCCGCGCCGCTTGACGCTGCGCTCCCCCTCCCGTAGACCGGACGTCGGCAGGGCGCCCCAGGCTGGTGCCGGGCCCGGTCTTCAAAACCGGTGTGTGGCGCCGAGAGGCGCTGCAGGCGGGTTCGATTCCCGTGCTCTGCCGCCACCGGATGCGCTCGCACCCCGAGGCAAACGATGAAGCACCTCGCCGCCTCCGCCGCCCTGCTGCTCGCCGGTTGCGCCGCCGGGACCTGGTCCTCGTCGCCCGACGCCGAGGCTCGCCGCTGGGACGGCCTGCCGCGACTCGGCCCGATCCAGGTCGCCCTCCTCTATCACCGCGTGAGCGGGATCCCCGCGCCGGCCTCCGCGCTGGCGCGCGCCGAGCCCCTGGGCTGCGCGCCGCGCGACGACCGCGACCGGACGGCGCCGGGGAGCGGCGCCGCCGGACAGCTCCGGGCCGACGAGGCCGCCGTCGCCGGGACCCGGCGCTGGCTCCTCCCCCTGCGCCGGACGCTCGGCGCTTACGACATGGTGCTGGGCGGCTTCCCGACGGGGCTCCGCGACGGCGCGGTCGTCGCCTTCGCCGGGCCGGACTACTGCGGGGAGCCGCTCGACTACCGCGTCGCCCTGACGAACGGAGGCGCCTTCGGCCTCCTCCCGATCGACGCGGGCGCGGCCGTGCGGCTCATCCGGGACTCCCCCTCGCGCGAGGTGGAGCAGGACCTGGAGGTCGAGGTGACCGGCGCCCAGCCGGTCGGGGGCCGGCCGGTGCTCCTCGCCCGGATCCGCCGGCTGCGCTCGCGCGACGCGGCCACCGGGGCGATCCTCTCCTCGACGGAGGGGGACCCCCGGCTGCGAAGCCGGGCGCTCACTCCACCTTGAAGCCGATCCGGACCGTGACCTGGAACTCGTTCACCTTGCCGTCCTGGATGCTCCCGCGCTGCTCCACCACCTCGAACCAGCTCATGTGGCGCAGCGACTTCGAGGCCTCGGCGACGGCCGCCTTCACCGCGCCGGCGAAGCTCTCCTTCGACGTCCCGACGATCTCGACCTTCTTGTAGACGGACATGGCTCTCCCCGGCCGGGCGAGGTGCCCCCGGCGCGACCGATGCGTACACCCTTGGTCTCTACCGCGGCGCGCGGCGAACCGCGCCGGCCCTTCGGGGTCCCGGCGGGCTAGAGCTGGCCGCCGAGGTAGGTGTACCCCCGCATCACGTCCTCGTAGAAGTCGGAGAGGGAGACCCCGTCCTTCGGGCGGATGGCCCCGTCCTTGGTCCGCTGGTCGAGGGCGTTCTTGACCCGCCGGATCAGATCCGAGGGCTCGTACTGCACGCGGGAGAGGACCTTGGCGACCGTGTCGCCGGGGATGTACTCCTCGATGTAGTAGTCCTCGGGATCCTCGTCGTCGGCGAACACGTGGATCTCGTTCACCCGGCCGAAGAGGTTGTGCATGTCCGCCAGGATGTCCTGGTAGGCGCCGGTGAGGAACATCCCCAGGTAGTAGGGCTCCCCGGGACGCAGGGCGTGGAGCGAGAGCGTCTCGTCGACGCCGTCCCCCTCGATGAACCGGTCGATCTTCCCGTCCGAGTCGCAGGTGACGTCGACGATGGTGCAGTCCCGGGCCGGCGCTTCGCCCATCCGGTGGAGGGGGACGATGGGGAAGAGCTGGTCGAAGGCCCAGTGGTCCGGGGCGCTCTGGAAGAGGGAGAAGTTCGCCAGGTACTGATCGGCGATCTTGTCGCCGAGGTCGCGCGTCTCCCGGGGCAGCCGCTTCTTCCCGCGGTTCAGCTCGGCGATCTGGCGCGCCAGCTTCCAGAAGAGGGTCTCGACCACCGCCCGCTCCTCCAGGCCGAGGATCCCCAGCTTGAACATCTGGAGGGCCTCCTCCTTCTTGGCGGCGGCGTCGTGGTAGGCCTCGGCCCGGTTGCGCACCGTGAGCGAGGCCACGATCTCCCGCATCTCGCGCACCACCTTCGCCTCGGCGGGCTGCGCCACCGAGGCGGCCGCGATCTCCTCGGCCGACCCGATCTCGATGTGGCCGAAGACGTTCATGATGATGCAGCTGTGGTGCGCGGTGATCGCCCGCCCTGACTCGGAGACGACGTGCGGCTCCGGGACGCCCTCGTTCCCGCAGACCCGCTGGAGGTTGTGGACGATGTCGCCCACGTACTCCTCCGGGCTGTAGTCCACCGAGGAGCTGTGGCCGTTCGAGTGGGTGCCCACGTAGTCGACGCCCAGCCCGCCGCCGACGTCGAAGTACTCGATGGGCAGCCCCATCTTGCGGAGCTTGGCGTAGACCCGGGCGCCCTCGTTCACCGCGTCCTTGATCACCCGGATCTCGGTGATCTGGCTCCCGACGTGGAAGTGGAGGAGCTTGGCGCAGTGCTCCCGCCCCGCCTCCTTGAGGAGCCGGACCGCGTGGATGAGCTCGGGGATGGTCAGCCCGAACTTCGCGAAGTCGCCGGACGAGCCCTCCCACTTCCCGGTGCCCCGGGTGGTCAGCTTCGAGCGCAGGCCGATCATCGGCTCGACCTGCATCTCGTCGGCGATCCGGAGGAGCGCCGGGAGCTCCGAGAGCTTCTCGATGACCACGATCACCTTGCGGCCGAGCTTGCGCCCCAGGAGCGCGAGCCGCAGGAACTCCTCGTCCTTGTAGCCGTTGCAGATGGTGAGCGCCTCGGGATCCGCGTTCATCCCCAGGACGATGAGGAGCTCGCCCTTCGACCCCGCCTCGAGCCCGAAGTGGTAGGGGGCGCCGGCGTCGACGATCTCGTCGACCACCTCGCGCATCTGGTTCACCTTGACCGGGTAGACGCCGTAGTACCGGCCGCCGTAGCCCTGCTCGGCGATCGCCCGCGCGAAGCCCTCGTTGATCTGGCGGACCCGCGCGCGGAGCACGTCCTGGAACCGGACGACGCAGGGCAGCCCGATCCGGCGCTCCCGGATGTCCTCGACGACGTCCATGACGTCGATGACCGGCCCGGGCTGCCCGTGGGGGTGGACCACGACGTGCCCCTTCTCGTTGACCGAGAAGAAGCCGGCCCCCCACCCGGCGATGTTGTAGTACTGCGTCGCGCGCTCGATCGACCAGTCGGCTGGCGCCATGGCCGTCGTCGCGTCGCTGCGGGTCTCGGGCACGCTCATCGGCTCCGCTTATTACAGGGGAGCGGGAGAAAAATGAAGTCCACCTCGCACAGATCTCCGGCCGCGCCCGCCGCCTCGCGGCTGGCGTCGGCGCGGACCGTGTTCCGCGGGGTGCCCGGGACGCTCCGGCTCGTCTGGGAGGCCGAGCCGGGCGCGGCGCTCCAGATCCTCGCCGTCACCGCCGGCCTGGCCCTCCTCCCCGCGGGGATCGCCTGGGTGGGGAAGCTGATCATCGACGGCGTGGCGGCGGCCGCGCGCGCCGGCGATCCCGCGACGCGCGCGGCGGTGCTGCGGCTGGTCGGGCTCGAGCTCGGGCTCATGTCCATCCAGCTCGCGCTCGGGCGTCTGCTCGGCCTGCGCCGGGAGCTCCTCCGCATCGCCCTCGGCAACCTGGTGGCGGAGCGCCTCCTCGCCAAGTCCCTCGAGCTCGAGCTGGCGCACTTCGAGGACAGCGAGATCTACGACGCGATGCAGAACGCGCGCCGGGAGGGGACCACCCGCCCGCTCTCGCTGGCCATGCAGCTCGTCACCGTCGGCCAGAACGCGATCACCCTGGTGGCCCTCTCCGGCCTCCTCTGGCGCCTGGCCCCGCTCGCCGTCCTCGGGCTGGTGGCGGCGGCGATCCCCGCCTTCCTGGCCGAGGCCCGGCTCGCCGGCGAGTCCTTCCGCCTCTACAGCTGGCGGGCCCCGGAGGGGCGCCGCCTGAACTACCTCGAGTGGATCCTCACCCGCGACGCGCACGTGAAGGAGGTGAAGCTCTACGGCCTCGGCCCGCTGATCCTCGCCCGCTACCGCGCCCTCTTCGAGAAGTTCGCCGGCGAGGATCGCCGGCTCGCGCTGCGCCGCCTCGCCGCCGGGGTGCTCTTCGGGCTGGTGGCGCTCGCCGCCTTCTACGCCGTGTACGCGCTCCTGGCCGGCCGCGCGGCCGGCGGCGCGATCACCCTCGGCGACCTCACCCTCTCGATCGCCGTCTTCCGCCAGGGCCAGGCCGCCATCCAGGCGGTGCTCGGCGGGGTCGGCGGGATGTACGAGGACGCCCTCTTCATGCAGACCCTCTTCGGCTTCCTCGCCCTCCCCACCGGCGGGGAGCGGGCCCGGTCGCACCCGGCGCCGACCCTCCCGCGCGGGAGGCCCCACCTGCTCGAGCTCGACCGGGTCTCCTTCCGCTACCCGGGCCGGACCGAGTGGGCCCTCCGCGACGTCTCGCTGACGCTCGCCCCCGGCGAGAAGCTCGGCCTCGTCGGCGAGAACGGCGCCGGGAAGTCCACCCTGGTGAAGCTCGTCCTCCGGCTCCACGAGCCGACCGAGGGGGCCATCCGCTACGGCGGGATCGACCTGCGGGATCTCGACCCCTCCGACCTGCGGGGCCGGATCGGCGCCGTCTTCCAGGACTTCGTCCGGTACCAGTTCACCGTGCGGGAGAACGTGGGGCTCGGCGAGCCGGCGCGGATCGAGGACCGGGAGCGGATCGCGGCGGCGGCCCGCCGGGCCGGCGCCACCGCCCTGATCGAGGAGCTCCCGCGAGGCTGGGACACGGTCCTCGGCGGCTGGTTCGAGGACGGGCAGGAGCTCTCGGCCGGGCAGTGGCAGAAGCTCGCGGTGGCCCGGGCCTTCATGCGGGAGGAGGCCGAGCTCCTCGTCTTCGACGAGCCGACCGCCGCGATCGACGCCGAGGCGGAGCACGATCTCTTCGAGCGGTTCCAGCGGCTCGCCGCCGCGCGGACCGCCCTGGTCATCTCCCACCGGTTCTCGACGGTCCGGATCGCCGACCGGATCGCCGTCCTCCACGCGGGGCGGATCGAGGAGCTGGGGACCCACCGGGAGCTGCTGGCGAGGCGCGGGCGCTACGCCCACCTCTTCGAGCTCCAGGCCCGGGGGTACGCCTGATGCGAGGGCTCGAGCAGATCCCCTGGATCTACGATCTCGGGCTGGCGATCGCCGAGCGCGGCGGCTTCGGCCGCTGGCGGCGCTGGCTCCCCGGCGGCGCCCGGGGCCGCACCCTCGACCTCGGCACCGGCACCGGGCGAAACCTCCCCTGGCTCCCCCCGGGGGCGCGGGCGATCGCCGTCGATCCGCACGCCGAGAACCTGCGGGCCGCCCGGGCCCGCGCCCCGGGGATCCCCCTGGTGCGGGCGCGGGCCGAGGCGCTCCCCTTCCCCGACGCCACCTTCGACACCGTGCTCTCCGGTCTCGTCTTCTGCTCGGTCGACGATCCCGCCGCCGGCCTCGCCGAGGTGCGCCGGATCCTGCGGCCGGGGGGGAGCCTGCGGATGCTCGAGCACGTCCGGGCGTCCGGCCGCCTCGCCGGCTGGCTCCAGGACCTGGTCCAGCCCCCCTGGACCTGGGTGACCGGAGGCTGCCGGCCGAACCGGCCGACGGAGCGGACCGTCGCGGCGGCCGGCTTCGAGCTCGACCCGGGGGAGCGGCGCGGCGGCGGCACGATGCGCCGCTTCACCGCTCGCCCGCGCGACGGGGTCCGGTAGGCGGCCTCGCCCGCGGGCCCCTTCGCGGGCCGCTTCGCCATTTGCCGGTGGGGTCGCCCCATGCGACCCTCGCCCCACTCGACGGAAGGGGCATCATGGGGAACAGGTTCCGCATCGCGATCAACACCGGCGGGGGCGACGCTCCCGGGCTCAACGCCGTGATCTACGCCGTCACCATGGCCGCCCACGCCCGCGGCTGGGAGGTGCACGGCATCCAGCAGGGCTACGCCGGGCTCTTCGACACCAGCCGCCTCGTCCAGCTCACCCCGGAGCGGGTCGCCGGGATCATGAACCACGGCGGCACCATCCTCGGCACCACCAACAAGGGAGATCCCTTCCGCCGCCCGGTCGAGCGACCCGATGGGACGGTCGAGTTCCGCGACGAGTCGGACCGGGTGGTCGAGAGCTTCCACCGGCTCGGCTTCGACGTGCTGGTCGCGCTCGGCGGGGACGGCTCGCTCCAGCTGGCCCACCGCCTCTCCCAGAAGGGCATCCCGGTCGTCGGCGTCCCGAAGACCATCGACAACGACCTGGTGGAGACCCACCAGACCTTCGGGTTCGACACCGCGGTGACCACCGCCACCGACGCGATCGACAAGCTCCACACCACCGCCGCCGCGCACGACCGGGTGATGGTGGTCGAGGTCATGGGGCGCTACGCGGGCTGGATCGCCCTCCACAGCGGCGCCGCCGGCGACGCCGACGTGATCCTGATCCCCGAGCTCCCCTTCGACATCGACCGGGTCTGCGCGCGCCTCGCGGAGAACGAGATCCAGGGCAAGCGCTACGGCATCGTGGTCGTCGCCGAGGGGGCCAAGGCGCGCGGCGGCGGCCTGGTCACGCGGGTGAACGAGGACGTCGGCCGCGAGGAGGTCCAGCTGGGCGGGATCGCCGAGTGGGTGGCCCACGAGATCCACCGCCGCGCCGGGCGCGAGACGCGGTCGCTCGTCCTCGGCCACCTCCAGCGCGGCGGCTCTCCGACCACCTCCGATCGGCTGCTCTCCCTCCGCTTCGGCGCCGCCGCGGTCCGGTTCATCGCCGAGGGGCGCCGCAACGTCATGGTCGCCTGGCAGCCCCCGGAGATGCGCGCGGTCCCGATCGAGGAGGTGATCGGGCGCACCAAGCTCGTCCCGATCGACTCGGACACCGTCCGGACCTGCCGCGATCTGGGCATCTCCTTCGGCGACTAACCCCGCCGGAGCACCGCGAGCGCGCGCGCCAGATCCTCGGGGATCGGCGCCTCGATCGCGATCCGGCGGCCGCTCCGGGGGTGCGGGAAGGCGATCCGCCAGGCGTGGAGCGCCTGCCGCCCGATCGCCTCGGCGGCGCGCCGGACCGGCGCGTCGGGCGCCAGCCGCGCCTCGCGGCGGCGCCCGCCGTAGACGGCGTCGCCGACGAGCGGGTGGCCGGACTCCGAGAGGTGGACGCGGATCTGGTGCGTCCGCCCGGTCTCCAGCCCGACCTCGAGGAGCGCCGCCGCCGCGCCGAAGCGCTCCCGCACCCGCCAGGTGGTGACCGCCCGGCGCGCCGCGGGGCGACGCGAGGTGTGCCGGGTCCGATCGACCGGGTGGCGGCCGTACGGGGTGTCGAGGCGCCCCTCGTCGGGCGGCGCCCCGTGGCAGAGCGCGAGGTAGGTCTTCTCGACGGCGCGGGCCTTGAACGCCGCCTGGAGCGCCCGGAGCGCGACCTCGCTCCGCGCCACCACGAGGCAGCCGGAGGTCTCCCGGTCGAGGCGGTGGACGAGGCCGAGCCGCGCGCCGCCCGGCGCGCCGGGGCCCAGGCGATGGAGGAGCGCGTTCACCACCGTCCCGGAGGGCGTGCCCCGCGCCGGGTGGACGACCATGCCCGCCGCCTTGTCCAGCACGAGGAGGTCCTCGTCCTCGAGGAGCACCCGGAGCGGCAGGGGCTGGGCCACGAGCCCCGACGGCGGCGGCGGCGCGAGCTCGAGCTCGATCCGCTCGCCCCCGCGCAGCCGCGCCGCCCTGCGGGCCGGGCGCCCGTCCACGCGGATCGCGCCGTCGGCGAGGAGCCGCTGGGCGCGCGCGCGGGAGAGGTCCGGCCAGAGGCGGGTGATCGCGACGTCGAGCCGCTCCCGCGCCAGCGACGGCGGCGCCACCCCGCCCCGCCGCTCCGGCGTGACCGGCGGCCGCGCGATCACCAGATCCGGGACCGGACCCGGGCCTTCGACCGCAGGATCACGTCCACGACCGCCCGGTCGAAGAAGTTGGTCCGCTCGAGGAGCTCCGGCGCGACGCGCGACCGGTAGTGCTCCCGCCCCTCGGCGAGCTCCTCGGAGAGCGCGCGGAAGAAGTCGTCCTCGAGGATGGAGCGGACGATCTTCTCCTCGTTGTAGAGCGAGATGTCCGAGCAGATCGCCCGCGCGAGCCGCATCGCCTTCTCGGGATCCTCGGTGAGCGCCATGGCGGGATCGTACGGGACGCCCGGGCCCCGGTCAACGCGCCCCACCCCCGCGGCCGGGGCGCCCGCCCTAGCGGGCCGCCCCGCCGACCGAGGCGCCCGCCATCCGCTCCAGGTAGGCCCGCGCCACGCCCGCGGCGTCGAGGCGGAGCTCCCGCGCCATGCTGGCCACGATGCCGCGCAGGTAGACCGCGGCGGGGAGCGCGGCGTACCGCTCGGCCTCCACGTTCTCGATGTGGGTGCGGGTGACGCGCGTCCGGTCGGCGATCTGCTGGACGGTGAACCCGCGGGCCTCGCGGGCCTCGCGGAGCATCGCCCCGGTCCAGGCGATCGGCCCGGCCGCGGGCGGCGAGATCTCGACCTCGAGGCGGATGGGCGCGGTGGGCTCGGCGGCGGGCGCCGGGGGCGGAGGCCCGGCGGGCTCGGGGCCCGCGCCCGCCGCGAGGAGGGCGATCGGCGCGAGGACGGCGATCGGCGGCGGCGGCGGCTCCGTCGTGTCCATGGAGACCTCTCGGGGGACCTCGATGGCGGCGCGGGTCTCTACGGCCGTCCCCCGCGCCGGGCCCGGCTCGTCGCCGATCCGGACGCCGACGGCCGGCCAGCCGGCCGCGGCC
>JAJXSQ010000105.1 GCA_021784495.1 Myxococcales bacterium
CGCCGCGCCCCGCGCCCGCCCGCCCGCCCCGGTGGACGACCTGGACCAGCGGCCGGAGGCCCGGCGCCGCCCCTTCGAGCGCGGCGACCGGGTGGCCCACGACGCGCTCGGCGACGGGACGGTGCTCGCCTGCGACGGCGCCGGCGCCGAGGCCAAGGTGACCGTCCGCTTCGACGAGATCGGCGACAAGCGGGTCCTGGCGCGCTTCCTGCGCCGCGGCTGAGGCGGCGGCCTCGCCCGAGCCCCCGGGGACCGGCCGGTCAGCCGGCGCGGTAGGTCTTCACCCCGAAGGCCCACTCGACCAGCACCGAGAGGACCGAGAGGGCGACGGCGACGACCAGCGCCTGGAGGAAGCCGAGGCCGTACACCCCCATGATCGTCGCCAGCCAGATGGCCACGTAGACCAGCCACGGCAGGAGGAGGAACCAGAGGAAGCGGACCAGGGTGACCGCCCAGGCGATCGAGAGGAGGACGGAGACCGCGCCGGCGGTGACCGCGGTGTTGGCCGGGTTCCCCGGGGAGGCGATGGCGACCGCGCCCCAGAGGGTGGCCGCGGAGAGGGCGAACCGGGCGACGAAGGCGGCGAGGCGGCGGGCCATGCCCGCCATGGTGGCACGCGCGGTCCCCTCTCGGCGGACGTATGATGGGGCATGACCGCCAGGGCACGGCTGCGCTCCCCGGTCGGGCCGCTCACCGTCGAGGTGACCGACCTGGGCCTCGTCGGGATCTCCTTCGGCGGGAAGGGCGCCGCGCGCCCGCCGGTCACCGCCGCCGCCCGGACCCACCTCGAGGCCGCCCGGGCGGCGCTCGCCGACTACTTCGCGGGCCGCCCGCCGGCGCTGCCGCCGCTCGACCTGCGCGGCGGCGACTTCGATCGCGCGGTCTGGAACGCGCTCCTCGCCATCCCCTTCGGCGAGGTCCGGACCTACGGCCAGGTGGCGGCGGGGCTCGGCCGGCCCGGCGCCGCCCGGGCGGTCGGCGGGGCGGTCGGCCGCAACCCGGTGGTGATCCTCGTCCCCTGCCACCGGGTGGTGGCGGCCGGCGGCCTGATCGGCGGCTTCGCCGGCGGCCTGGAGCGCAAGCGCCGCCTCCTGGCGCACGAGGGGGCGCGCGCGCCGCTGCTCCGCCCGGACTGACGGCCCGCGCCGGGGTGTCGCGCGCCCGCGCCTTGCCCGCCCCCGGGGCCGGCCGTAGAGTCGGCGCACTCCCGGAGGGATCGACCCCATGCCGAAGCTCCTCGCGATGATCCTGGCCGGCGGCGAGGGGCGGCGGCTCGACCCGCTGACCCGCGACCGGGCCAAGCCGGCGGTCCCCTTCGGCGGGCGCTACCGGATCATCGACTTCGTCCTGTCGAACTTCGCCAACTCCGGCGTCCTGAAGATGAAGGTGCTGGTCCAGTACAAGTCGGAGTCGCTCAACACCCACGTCCAGCGCGCCTGGCGGCTCTCCGCCTTCCTGAACGAGTACGTGGAGATCGTCCCGGCGCAGATGCGCTACGGGCCGAAGTGGTTCGAGGGCTCGGCCGACGCCATCTACCAGAACCTGAACATCATCACCGACGAGGAGCCCGAGTACACCTTCGTCTTCGGCGCCGACCACGTCTACCGGATGGACGTCCGGGCGATGCTCGACTTCCACCTCGAGCGGCGGGCGGACTTGACGGTGACCGCCATCCCGGTGCCGGTGGCGCAGGCGCACGAGTTCGGGATCATCGAGGTGGACGCCGAGGGGCGGATGGTCGGCTTCGTGGAGAAGCCGCGCCACGACCCCAAGACCATCCCCGGCGACCCGACCCGCTGCCTGGCGTCGATGGGGAACTACCTCTTCACCACCCGCGAGCTGGTGCAGGAGATCGTGAACGACGCCGGGGACGCCAGCAGCGCCCACGACTTCGGCAAGTCGATCGTCACCAGCATGCACACCCGCCGCCGGGTCTTCGTCTACGACTTCTCCACCAACGTCGTGCCCGGCCAGGGGGAGAAGGAGCGCGGCTACTGGCGCGACGTGGGGAGCCTCGACGCCTACTTCCAGGCCAACATGGACCTGGTGGCCGTGGACCCGGTCTTCTCCCTCTACAACGACCGCTGGCCCATCTACACCCTGCACGCCAACGCGCCGCCGGTGAAGTTCGTCTTCAACAACGCGCTCGACGCGCGGGTGGGCCACGCCACCGACTCGCTCGTCTCCGAGGGCTGCATCATCTCCGGCGGCGCCGTGAACCGCTCGATCCTCTCCCCCAGCGTGCGGGTGAACAGCTACACCACGCTCGACGAGACCATCGTCTTCGAGAAGGTGAACATCGGCCGCCACTGCCGGATCCGCCGGGCCATCATCGACAAGCACGTCGACATCCCCGCCGGGACGGTGATCGGCTACGACCCCGAGGCGGACCGGCGGCGCTTCCACGTCACCGAGAGCGGCATCGTGGTGATCCCCAAGGGGATGCGGGTCGTCGCCGCCTAGGCCGCCCCCGTCCCCCGCGCCCCCCCCCGCCCGCCGATGGCCGCCCTGCAGAACGAGTTCAGCTGGTCCAAGTCGCGCCACGAGAAGTTCCAGGGCTGCCGGCGCGCCTATTACTACGCGTACTACGGCAGCTGGGGCGGGTGGGACGCGCCGGCCGGCTCGCCGGTCCGCGAGCTCTACGTCCTCAAGCGGCTCTCCAGCCGCTGGCAGTGGGCCGGCTCGGTGGTCCACGACGCGCTGAAGCGCCTCCTGGTCCGGGCGCGCGCCACCGGCGAGTGGTGGCCGGCCGATCGCCTGGTGGAGCAGACCCGGCTCCAGGCCCGCGGCCAGTTCGCCGGCTCGCGCGAGAAGGGGTACTGGCGGGCGCCGACCCGGACCGTCGGGCTCGTCGAGCACGAGTACGCCGAGCCGGTGACCGACGCGGAGTGGAAGCGGCTCTACGACACGGTGATCGAGGGGTCGCTCCGCGCCTTCCTGGCGTCGCCGGTGGCCGAGGAGCTCCGGCGGACGCCGCGGGAGCGGTGGCTCACCGTCGACGAGCTCGACAGCTGGGACTTCGAGGGGACCAAGGTCTGGGTGGCCATCGACCTCGCCTACCGGGACGGCGACGGGCGGGTCCACCTCCTCGACTGGAAGACCGGCCGGGAGCGCGGCGCCGACCACCTGCAGCTCGCCGTCTACACCCTCTACGCGCGGCGCAAGTGGGAGGTGGCCGAGGAGGACGTCGTCGGCGGGCTGGTCTACCTGGCGACCGAGGGGGGCGCCCCCGCCGAGCGCCGCTCGGCGACCGCCGACGCGGCGGCGCTGGCCGCGGCCGGCGAGGAGATCCGGGCGTCGATCGCGGCCATGCGGGCGGCGCTCGTCGATCCGGCCGCCAACCTCGCCGCCGAGGAGGCCTTCCCGCGGACCGCGGACCGGGCCGCCTGCGCCCGCTGCGCCTTCCGCCGCCCCTGCGGGCGGCTCTGAGCGACCGGGGGGGCGGCCTCGCCCGGCGCGGGAGGGGCCGCCCCGGCCCGCGCGCTACCGGGTGTCGGCCTGCCGGAAGCCGATCCGGACCGCGCCCCAGTGGCGGCCGCGGATGGTGACCGGCACCGACAGGTCCTCCATCGTCTCCCCGGTGTCGCGCTGGTAGCGCTGCACCAGGAAGGGCGCGTCGCTGCGCGCGGCGGCCAGGCCGGTCCGGTCGTCGAAGATCCGCTTGGTCCGGTTGTTCACCAGGTCGGAGGCGAGGTTGCCGGTGAGCGGGAGGGAGTAGCGGAGGTCGTGGGTCGGCAGGTAGCCGTGCCGGTCGACGAGCACCGCGAAGACGATGGTCGAGGACCGGGCCAGGATCGCCTCCTCGATCGGCTGGACGTCGCGGTCGGAGAGCTGGTCCCAGTCGGTGTGGTACTTCGGCGGGTCGGTGGCCGGGACCGGGTAGTAGAGCGAGGCGAAGAGGCGGTCCTCGCTCACCTCCTTGTCGGTCAGCCAGCGGTCGATCACCTCGGCGCAGCGCCTGGCGAAGTCGTTCGCCAGCGCGAGCATGTCGCGCTCCTGCGGGGAGAGGTCGGCGGCCGAGGTGATCGGCGTGTGGGGGACCTGGGCGCGGGAGGCGGCGGGGGCGAGCGCCGCGGAGAGGACCAGAGCGGCGAGGGGACCGCGGATCGAGATCGTCATGGGGGCGTTCTCCGTTCGGGGGCCTACTGGCCGAGCCGGCTCAGCGCGGCCTTCATGCTGACGCGCAGCCGGTCGATCGCCTTGGTGAGGTGGCCGATCTCGTCGATGGCCGTGGTGCGGAGCGGCTCGTCGAGCCCCTCGCCCATGCTGAGCCGCTCGGCGGCCGCGGTGAGCCGGACCACCGGCTGGACCGAGATCTGCACGATCCAGAACATGGTGCCGATGGCCACCACCTCCGAGATCGCCAGGATGAGCAGGATCCAGACGATCAGGCTCCGCTGCTGGGCCGCGATCCGCTCCATGGAGACGCCGACGCGGAAGGCGCCCCAGTGCTTCCCCTTCACCCAGATCGGCGCGGCCACGTCCCACATCGTCTCCCCGGTGTCGCGCCGGTAGGCCTGGACGATGAAGGGCTCGGTGTTGCGGACGGCGGCCAGCTCCTGGGGGTTGTTGAAGAAGCGCTTGGTCCGGTTGCCGACCAGGTCCTTCGCCGGGTCGCCGGTGAGCGGCTTCTGGTAGACGGTGTTGTGGGTCGGCAGGTAGCCGTTCTCGTCGAGGCCGACGGCGAAGACGAAGTCCTCGTAGTCGAGGAACTTGTCCTGGAAGACCAGCGCGGCGCGGTCGGTGTAGGCGTCGTAGCGGGTGTGGAACTTGGGGTGATCCCCCCAGTTCCAGCCCTTGATGAGCTGGTAGTTGCGGTCGAAGACGTCGGCGACGGTGAGCCGCTCGTCGTCGATGGCCGCCTCCAGGATCTCGCCGAACTGGCGGGCGCCGGCCGCCGCCGCCAGCTTGGCCTTCTCGAGGGTCAGCTCCTCCATCTGCTTCGTCTCGCGGGCGGTGATCACCCCCGAGGCGATCGCGGTCATGACGAGCATGAGCAGCGCCACCGCCAGCGCGATCTTCACGCTGATCCGGCTGCGGACGGCATCGACGATGGACATCGGTCTCCTCCGGGTCTCAATGCGAGGGCGGCGTTACACGGCGGTCGCCCGGCCGGCCGCCGGGGCGGCGCGGCGGGGCGGTCAGGGCTTCCCCAGGGCCTGGACGAACAGGGCCCGGTCCTTCGGGTCCTCGACCTGGGCGGCGAGCTCGTCGACGAGCGCCCGGCCGAGCGGGAGCGAGAAGGGGGCGTCGGAGGAGATCCGCCGGACCGCCTCCTCGACGAAGACCTTGGAGATGGGGCCGACGTACCGGGCCAGCTCGCGGGAGGCGCGGGTGAGGAAGGCGGCCGAGGCCGGGTCGGCCACCGAGACGCTCGACAGCCCGACGCTGGAGATCTTCGACCAGGCGAGCCCGGAGCCGGCGAGCCCCGGCCGCGAGTCGGCGGCGGCCGGCGCCGGGGTCGGCAGGGGCGGCGGGGTGGCGCGGGAGGCGCCGAGGGCGGCCGCCGGGGCGGCGCCGGAGGCGCCGGAGGCGCCCGGGGAGGAGGCGGCGGGCGCGGGCGCCATCGACGACGCGTTGCTCCCCCCGTCGATCGCCCGCTTGAGCTTCCCGGCCGCGACCCGGATGGCGACGGTGGCGAAGGAGGCGTTGAGGGTCGCGTCGGCGACCACCGCCAGGACGCGCGGGGTCCCGCCGCCCGCCCCCAGGTTGCGCAGGAGGAGCCGCCCGTCGGCGAAGAGGGCGGTGATCGAGTCCCAGTCCTCCTGCTGCAGCTGCACCGAGTCGACGGCCTTCACCAGGAGCGCGCTCACCTGCTCGCAGAGCGCGCGGTCGTACACGGCGCGCCCCCGGTGCGCGACCAGCCGGCCGCCCCCGTCGAAGACGAGCGCGGCTCCGACGCCGGCGATGTCCAGGATCTCCTGGAGGATGGTCTCCATGTCAGGCGCTCCCCTTCCGCGAGGCGTCCAGCGACCGCTCGACGCCGGCGAGCGCGCTGCCCGGCTCGATCGTCGCGGCCACGATCCGCTGGCCGTCCACCACCACCAGGCCGGCGCGCGCCGCCCCCGCCACCGAGATCCGCGCCACCGGCCCGAGGCCGAGGTCGTCGCCCGCCTGGCCGACGGTGGTGCAGAGGAAGCCGGCCACCGCCGCCAGCGCCTCGCCCTCGGGCTCGCGGACGGCGTCGAGGAAGCCGCCGGCGAGGTCGGCGAGGACCGCGCCGCGGACCCCGGGCACCGCGGCGAGCTGCGCGAGGTCGATCACGTTCGTCCTCCCTCGGACCGCGCGCTGGATGGCGATGTCATCCCGGAACCCCTTCTCCCCCCGCCCACGTCACCCACCCGTCGCACCACGGGGCCAGGGTGGCACGTCGCCGCCCCGCCTGGCTACGTCGATCACGTCGATCACCTCCGGCGGCGGCCAGTTCTCCGGCCTTCGGGGGAGCGCGGCGAGGGGGCGGCGCCCCGCCCAGCGCTCCCGGTCGGCCGCGGCCCAGGCGTGCCAGGAGGTGAGGATCCGGCGGCGCCCGGCCGCGGCCAGGAGCAGCATGTTCTCGCCGAGGCAGTCGATCCGGTCGATCCCCCCGTCGGAGCGCAGGCCGAGCAGGAGGAGCGCGTCGGGGCTGAGCAGGAGCGGCGGGGCGCCGGCGGGGAGCGCCGCCTCGAGCCAGGCGCGGACGTACGGTCCGAGCTGCGCGCGCGGGAGCGGCTCGACGGCGATCCGGGCCACCTCGGCGGTCGGGAGGTCGAGCCCGGCGGCGGCGAGCCCCCCGTCGAGCCCCGGCCCGCCGACCACGATCGCCTGGAAGGAGCGCGACCAGCGGGCGGCGCCCACGAGGGCGGCGAGCCCGGGGGGCGGGGCGCCGGGGGGGAGCCCCTCGACGACGACCACCGGCCGCCCGCCCTGGCGGTGGTGCTCCTCGGCGAACCGCTCCACCAGCGCGTCGAGCGTCGCCTCCTCGGTCGCCGCCTCGGCCACCCCGGCGGCGCGGCCGAGCCGGGCGATCAGCCCGCGGGGATCGCCGCTCCGGGGCGGCTCGACGGTGAGCGCCAGGCGGCCGAGCCCGAGCTCCGGCGCGAGCCGGCGGCAGAGCGAGGCGGCGCCGCTCCCCTCCTCGCCGGAGAGCAAGGCGACCGCGACCGCGTCGTCGTCGAGGCGGGCGAGGAGCGCGTCGCGCGCGGCGGCGAGCGGCGACGCGGGGAAGGGGAGCGCCGCCGGATCGACCTCGGCGAAGGGGCGGTGGACGAAGCCGAGCAGCTCGGCGAGCGGCCCCTCCGCGGGGGGGAGCGGCGGGCGGACGGCGCGCCTCCGGGTCGG
>JAJXSQ010000106.1 GCA_021784495.1 Myxococcales bacterium
AGCTCCCCGCGCGGAACCTCACCCGGGCGGCGCGGGCGCGGCTCGAGCGCGAGGTCGCCGCCGCCTTCCTCGCCGCCTCCGGGGTGCCGGCGGGCCGGCCGCGGCGGCTGCTCCCTCCCCGCCGGACGGCGCGCCGCTAGCGACCCGTCTCGCGGGAGCCGAACAGGCCGCGGACCACCGCCGCGATGGCGAGCGGCGTGCCGATCGCCGGGTCGTACCGGGTGGCGATCTCGGCGGCGAAGGCGGCCGCGCTCGGCCAGCGCTCCGCGGGATCGGCGGCGAGGCAGCGGAGGGTGATCAGGTCGAGCTCGAAGGGCACCTCGGGGCGCACCTCGGAGGGCGCCCGCAGCCGCCCCTCCAGGATCCGCCGCCCCACCTCCTCGACCGTCGCGCCGGGGAAGGCCCGCTGCTCGGTGAGCAGCTCGAAGAGCACGCAGCCGAGCGCGAAGAGGTCGGTGCGGGGGGTGATCGGCCCGCCGCGGAGCTGCTCCGGGGCGAGGTAGTGGATCTTGCCCATGGCGCCGCTCCCGCGCCCCCGCGCGTCCCCGGCGGCGAGCGCCACGCCGAAGTCCCCGAGCTTGATCTCGCCGAGGCGGGAGACGAAGACGTTCGAGGGGGAGAGGTCGCAGTGGACGATCCCGAGCGGCCGCCCGGCCTCGTCGACCCCGGCGTGGGCGTGGTCGAGCGCGCCGGCGAGGACGTGGGCGGCGTAGGCGCCGAAGTCGAGCGGAAGGAGGATGGCGCGCGCCGCGCACTGCGCCAGGATCTGGCGGAGGTTCCGCCCGTCCACGTACTCCATCACCAGATACGGGGCGCCGGCGTCGATCCCGGCCTCGATCACCTCGACGATCGCCGGGTGGTGCATCCGCCGGGTCACCTCCGCCTCGGCGCGGAAGAGCTCGAGGAACTCCGGATCCTCGGCGAGGTCGGGCCGGAGGAGCTTCACCGCCACCGGGCTCCCGGCGCGGGCGCCGGCGCGGATGACGGCGCGGTAGACCTCGGCCATCCCGCCCTTGCCGACGAGCGCCTCGAGCTCGTAGCCGGCGACGCGCGCCATCACGCGCGACCTCGCGGAGCGCGGGGAGCGCGCCCCCGCGGCCTGCGGCGCTCGCGCGCCCGGGCACCGCTCTGGATGGCCATCGCGGACGATTCTACCCTCTTGCCCTGGCGGGACGGCTTGACACCACCGGAGCCGAGGCCTAGGATCTATCTTGTAAAAACCTCGCGTGGTTCCGCGCGGTTACGTTCTTTGCATCGCTCTGCCCCCTGCCGGGTTCGCGCTTGGCCCCGCGTCGTTTGGGCCGACTTGTTCAAAGAGGAGTTCCCGGCCGCCTTCATGTGCAAGCTCCCACGAGCAGCGAGGGAGAAGCCTACGGAGGTCGGTCCGTACACGGGAGCCCCACCTGTGGAGACACAGGTCCAAGCAACCGGGACACACGGCCCACGCGGGGGGCTTTTTCTCCCTCCCTAAAGTAGAGTGCGCGAGTGACGGCCGACACCAAGGCGCGGAAGCGCGAGCTCCGCTCGGAGTTCATCGCGGCGCGCGCCCGGCTCACCCAGGAGGAGCGGCTCACGCGCTCCCGGCTCCTGGCCGATCGGCTCTCCGCGCTCGATCTCTTCGCCGGCGCCCGCACCGTCGCCCTCTACGCGCCGCTCGGCACCGAGGTCGACGCGCTCACCATCGCGGCCCGGGTGACCTCGCGCGGTGGGGCCGTCCTCTTCCCTCGGTCGGTGCCGGGCGAGCGGCGGCTGGTCTTCTGCTCCTGCTCGGCGTCGGAGCTGGTCCGCGGACCGCTCGGCGCCGGCGAGCCGCCGGCCGGCGCGCGCGAGGTGCCGCTCGCCGAGGTCGACGCCTTCGTGATGCCCGGCGTCGCCTTCTCCGAGGACGGGCTCCGGCTCGGGCGGGGGGGCGGCTACTACGACGTGACGCTCAAGCTCGCCCCGGACGCCGCGCGGATCGGCGTCGCCTTCGACCTCCAGGTCACCCCCACCCTCCCCCGCGATCCGCACGACGTCCCGCTCGACGCCGTCGTCACCGAGCGCCGGACCCTGCGCTTCCCCCGCCCCCGCCCGGCGTGAAGGTCCTCTTCCTCGGCGACGTGGTCGGCAAGCCCGGCCGGCAGGCGGTCCAGCGGCTGGTGCCGCGGCTGGTGGCGCGCCACGGCGCGGATCTCGTGGTCGCCAACGCCGAGAACTCGGCCTCCGGCGTGGGCGTCACCCCGGACACGGCCGACGAGCTCCTCGCCGCCGAGGTCGACCTGCTCACCAGCGGCAACCACGTCTGGTCGAAGCGCGAGATCGGCCCCTACCTCGACCGGCCGGGCTGCCGGCTCCTGCGGCCGGCCAACTACCCGCGGGGCGCGCCGGGGCGCGGCCACGGCGTGGCCCGGACCCCCGACGGCCGGCGGCTCGGGGTGGTGAACCTCGAGGGGCGCGTCTTCATGAAGACGCTCGACGATCCCTTCCAGGCGGCGCTCGTCGAGATCGAGGCGCTCCGCCGCGACGGCTGCGTCGCCATCCTGGTGGACATGCACTGCGAGGCGACGAGCGAGAAGGCGGCGATGGGGTGGTTCCTGGACGGCAAGGTCTCGGCGGTGATCGGGACCCACACCCACGTCCAGACGGCCGACGCCCGGATCCTGCCGGGCGGGACCGCCTACCTCACCGACGCCGGGATGTGCGGCCCGTGGGACTCGGTGATCGGGGTGAAGAAGGAGCTCGCCGTGGAGCGGTTCCTCACCCAGCGCCCGGTCGGCTTCGAGCCGGCGCGGCGGGAGGTCTGGCTGCAGGGGGCGCTCGTCGAGATCGACGACGAGACCGGGCGGGCGCTGGCCATCGAGCGCGTGCAGGAGCCGCTCCCCGACTGACGCCGCCGGGGCGCGGGGCGCGGGGCGGCTACCCGTCGACGACCAGCAGCGCGTGGCTCCGCCGCCCCTTCTGCAGGAGCAGGTACCGGCCGGCGAGCAGGTCGGTGGCCTCGAGGCGCCGCTCCGGCGAGGCGATCGGCTCGCCGCCGAGCGAGAAGCCCTTGCCCTGGATGCCCCGGCGCGCGTCGCCGCGGGAGGTGGCGAGGCCGGCCCGGACGAGCGCGTCGACGGCGGTGAGGGTGCCGAGCTCGGCGCGGGGGAGGGGCGCGGTGGGGAGCTCGCGGGCCAGCACCTCGAAGGCCTCCGGCCCGGCGGCGCGGAGATCGGCGCCGCCGAAGAGGATCCGGCCGGCCGCCTCGACCCCGCGGGTCACCCCGGCGCCGTGGATCCGCTCGGTCATCTCCGCGGCGAGCCGGCGCTGGGCCACCCGGCGCCCCGGATCGCGGGCGTGCTCGGCCAGGATCGCCGCGACCTCCTCGACCGGGAAGAAGGTGAAGAAGTGGAGGCACCGCTCGACGTCGCGGTCATCGGTGGCCAGCCAGAACTGGTGGAAGCGGTAGGGGGAGGTGCGGGCCGGGTCGAGCCAGACGTTCCCCTCCTCGCTCTTGCCGAACTTGGCGCCGCTGGCGGTGGTGAGGAGCGGGAAGACGAGCGCGTGGGCCGCGCCGCCCTCGCGCCGGGCGATGAGCTCGGCGCCGGCGGTGACGTTCCCCCACTGGTCGCTCCCGCCCATCTGCAGCTCGCAGCGCTCGGACCGCCACAGGTGCCAGAAGTCGTACGCCTGGACGAGCATGTAGGTGAACTCGGTGAAGGAGATGCCGGTCTCCATCCGGCTCTTCACCGAGTCCTTGGCGAGCATGTAGTTGAGGGTGAAGTGCTTGCCGGCGTCGCGGAGGAACTCCATGAGCCCGAGCGGGCGGAGCCAGTCGGCGTTGTTCCGGACGCGGGCGGCGCCCTCGCCGTCGAAGCGGAGGAAGCGCTCGAGCTGCGCCCGGATCCGGGCGGCGTTGTGGTCGATCTGCTCGACCGAGAGGACCGGCCGCTCGGTGCGCTTGCCGCTCGGGTCGCCGACCATGCCGGTGCCGCCGCCGACCACCACGATCGGCGTGCCGCCGCAGCGCTGGAGCCAGGCGAGCCCCATGACCGGGACCAGGTTCCCGACGTGGAGCGAGTCGGCCGTCGGGTCGAAGCCGACGTAGCCGGTGATGGGCCCCTGGCGCAGCCGATCGGCGAGCCCCGGGGTGGCGTCGTGGACGAGCCCGCGGGGGGCGAGCTCCTCGAGGAGGGTGGGCATGGGGCCGGCAGCTTACCTCAGCCGCCGAAGCCGGTGCCCACCAGGTAGCACTCGTAGGAGTGCTCCCGCGTCGCCGCCGGGCGGACGACGTCGACGCGGTCGAAGCGCGCCTGGAGCGAGCGGCGGAAGACGGGGAAGTCGCCGCCCATGAAGACCTTGGTCACGAAGGCGCCGCGCGGCCGCAGCAGCGCCTCGGCGACGCGGAAGGCCATCGCGCAGAGCTCGAGGGAGCGGGCCTCGTCGGTCACCTTCACGCCGATCGTCTTGGGCGCCATGTCGCTGGTCACCAGGTCGTAGGGGCCGGGGTGGAGGGCGCGGATCCGGTCGAGGGCGTCGGGCGCGAGGAGGTCGACCGTCGCCGTCCGGACCCAGGGCTTGCCGACGCTCCGGATCGGCTCGAGGTCCACGCCGACCGCCACCCCGCCCTCGCCCACGACGTCGGCCAGGATCTGGAGGAAGCCGCCCGGGGCGGCGCCGAGGTCGAGGACCGCCTGGCCGCGCCCGAGGAGCCCGGGGCGGCGCAGGATCTGGTCGATCTTGAAGGCGGAGCGGGCGCGCAGCCCCTGCTTCTTCGCCTGCCGGTAGTAGAAGTCCTTCGGGTCGTAGGGCTTGGTCATGGGGGGGCGCGGGGGCCGCGGCGCGCTCATCCTGCGCGGGCGCGGCGGCGAGTCAAGGGGCCGCCGGTGCCGCGCTTGACTGGCGCCGGAGCCCCATCGCATATATCACCCGCTCCGGAGCCCGGAGCCCCCACCCGGCGGCAGAGAGGACCCACCCCACCATGGCGACGACGATCACCGAGGAGTGCATCAACTGCGGCGCGTGCGAGCCCGAGTGCCCGAACGGCGCCATCAGCCAGGGTGAGGACATCTACGTCATCGACGCCAAGCTCTGCACCGAGTGCGTCGGGTTCCACGACGAGGAGGCCTGCGCCGCGGTCTGCCCGGTCGACTGCTGCGTCCAGGATCCGAAGAACATCGAGACCGAGGCGGCGCTCTACGCCCGGCTGGCGACGGTCCACGCGGGCAAGGAGTTCCCGCCCCTCGCCACCCTGCCGGCCAGCCTGTCGCGCTTCCGCAAGGCCTAGCCGGTCCGCGGCCCCGCCGCCCCAGACGCCCCGCGTGCCCGTTCGGCGCGCGGGGCGTTCTCGTCGTAAGAGGGGGGCGGAGGTGCGGACATGGCCGAGACCCTGACCGGGGGACAGCTCGTCGCCCGGATGCTCCGGCGGGAGGGGATCACCACCGCCTTCACCCTCTCCGGGCTCCACGTCGCGCCCATCTACGCGGGGTGCGTCGAGGAGGGGATCCGGCTCGTCGACACCCGCCACGAGCAGGCGGCCGCCCACGCGGCCGACGCCTGGGCGCGCCTCACCCGCGGCGTCGGGGTGGCGATCGTCACCGCCGGCCCGGGCGTCACCGACGCCGTCACCGGGGTCGCGAACGCCTGGGCCGCCGCCTCGCCGCTGCTCCTCCTCGGCGGCGCCGCGCCGACCTTCAACCAGGGGCGCGGCGCGCTGCAGGAGATGGCCCAGGTCCCGCTCTTCGCCGGGATCACCAAGTGGGCCGACCGCGTCCCGTCGCCGGCGCTCGTCCCGTCCTTCCTGGCGCGCGCCTTCCGCGTGGCGCTCGCCGGCCGCCCCGGCCCGGTCTTCCTGGAACTCCCCTGGGACGTCCTCTCCGAGGGGGCCGACGCCGCGCTCCTCGAGGCCCAGACCGGCTACCGGACCCGCGCGCGGTCCCCGGGGGATCCCCAGCTCGTCGAGGAGGCGCTCGCCCTCCTCGGCCGAGCGGAGCGGCCTGTGGTCCTCGCCGGCAGCTCGATCTGGTGGGACGGCGCCGCCGAGGCGCTCCAGGCCTTCGCGGACGCCACCGGCCTCCCCGTCTACCTGAACGGGATGGGGCGCGGGTCGCTCCCGCCCGGCCACCCGAGCTTCCTCCAGCTCTCCCGGCGCGAGG
This sequence comes from Myxococcales bacterium, assembly GCA_021784495.1. Classification (GTDB taxonomy): domain Bacteria; phylum Myxococcota; class Myxococcia; order Myxococcales; family Anaeromyxobacteraceae; genus JADKCZ01. Next base: position 6,114 of record JAJXSQ010000106.1, read on the forward strand.
CGCTCGCGCGGGCCGACGTGGTGCTGGCGATCGGCACGCCGCTCGACTTCCGGGTCGGCTACGGCACCCCGCCGACCTTCGCCGAGGGGGCGCGGGTGATCCAGGCGGACGTGGACGGCGCCGAGATCGGGCGCAACCGGCACGTCGAGGTCGGGATCGTCGGCGACTCGGAGTCGATCCTGGCGCAGCTCCTCGCCGGCGCCGGGCGCTCCGGCGGCCCGGGCTGGCTCGGCGAGCTCCGCGCGGCGGAGGAGGAGCGGCGCGCCCGGCAGCGGGCCTTCGAGACCAGCGACCAGCGGCCGATCCACCACTTCCGGCTCGCCGCCGCGATCGACGAGGTCGCGGCGCGGGCCGGCGACGTGACCTTCGTCGGCGACGGCGGCAACGTGGTGGCGATCGCCGCCAAGGTGGTGCGGGTCGGGGGGCCGGGGCGCTGGCTCGACCCCGGGCCGCTCGGCTGCCTCGGCGTCGGCGCCCCCTTCGCCATCGCGGCGCGGCTCGTCCACCCGGAGCGGCAGGTCTGCGTGGTGCAGGGCGACGGCGCCTTCGGGCTGAACGGGATGGACTTCGAGACGGCCATCCGCTTCCGGCTCCCGATGGTGGTGGTGGTGGGCAACGACGCGGCGTGGGGGCAGATCCGGGTGCCGCAGCGGGCGCTCTACGGCGACGCCCTGTCGCCCGCGACCCTCCTCGCGCCGGTCCGCTACGACCGGATCGTCGAGGCGATGGGGGGGCGCGGGGAGCACGTCGAGGATCCGGCCGACCTGGTGCCGGCGCTGGAGCGGGCCTTCGCCAGCGGGACCGTGGCCTGCGTCGACGTGGCGCTCGACCCCGACGCGGCGGCCGCGAGCGGCGCGGCGGGGTACGCGGTGTAGGGGGGCGGGGCGGGGCGGGAACGGCGATCGGCGATCGGTGGTCGGTGGTCGGTGGTCGGGGCCGGGGCCGGGGCCGGGGCCGGGGCCGGGGCCGGGGCCGGGGCCGGGGCCGGGGGGACCGGGACTGGTGGACGTTCGGGGAGGTGGCCGTGCGCGCGCCGTGCGAGGTCAGGATCGGCCCGGACGCGGTTGACCCCGGGATTCCGCGGTGCTACCTACTCGCTTCCCTGCAGCATCCGGGGCGTAGCGCAGCCTGGTAGCGCACTTGCTTGGGGTGCAAGTGGTCGCTGGTTCAAATCCAGTCGCCCCGACA